>CAZJUL010000049.1:0-6649 GCA_964549095.1 uncultured Elusimicrobiaceae bacterium | reverse complement strand
GACGGTCTCGATCCTGCCCGGGTCCCTCATCCAGTTAAACCGGCCTTTGACGGCGTCGGAGTTAACGATTATCTTCTTGGAAAGTCCCGCGAGGAACCTGTCCACCAGGCCGTCCGATTCCAGTATCCGCACATGCCAGATCATCGGGACTTTCGTCAGCCTGCACGCCAGGCCGCCGTACACGGCGCACCTGGAACCGTTGGCGTGAACGAGCTCTATCCCCCGCTCCCGTATCACTTTCTTCAGTTTCGTCACGGAACGCCATATACGGAACGGATCGGGTGTTTTGAGGCTGTCCATCGGGACCAGGAGGGTTTCTATGCCCAATTTCCTGACCTCCACGGCCAGCTCGCCCTCATAGGGGCAGGCGACAACAGGGCTAAACCTCTCGCGGTCCAGCCCGGCCAGCAGCCCCAGCAGGCTGAGCTCCCCGCCGCCGATAATATCACCCGTATTCGCCAGGTAAAGGATATTTCGTTTCTTCATTGTTCCGCTTTTACCGCAGTTTACGGAGACCGTGTTCAGCGCCGGAGCGGCCGGTCCGGGGGCCGGTCTGCCGCGGCGTTTTTACCGGAGTTTAGTTCGAACAATAAAATTTTAATGTCCCTGAACGGGTATTTCCCGGCCAAGGTTGCTTTTTCAGCTATCAGATCCCGGTACCCGCCGCTCCGTTTCCAGTCATGCGCCAGGACCAGCCAAATCCTATTATATACCATATACGGCTCCGGTTCGAATACAGGCTTCCCAGCCGGCAGGCCTTCAATTTTTCCGGTGCCGGAATAATAGAATTGGAACGGATATCTCATATGCCCGGTGTCGAACAAGATGACATCATCCGCCTTTTCGTTCTGCGCCACGAACGCGGCGGCTTCCCGCCAGTTCTCGGGGTTATGCTCCAAAGCCGAATACAGCGCGGCGAAATTGGCGGCCAGGACGGCGGACAGTATAAAATACTTTATCCTGACGGGAAAGGATTCGAGCCCCTTTATGAACATATAGGCGTACAACGGATAAGCCCAGGCTATGTATTTGGAACTAAGCAGGACTTTCGGCAGTTTCAAAGAAACCGCGAAAACGATGGCCAGGGAGACCAGCGCCAGCCAGGCGGACAGGCGCAGTCTCAGGTCCCCGTCCTTATTCCTCAATCCGCTCACGATGGCCGGGGCGATCAGGGAGAATAATAGCAGGAAATACACGATGTTCATCCCGCGGATCTCGCTGAATTTCAGGAGATGTTCGGAAAAGGCGAGGGCGAACGGCAAATAGGCCAGTATGGCGCCGGTCGGGATGGTAACCGGGTTTTCAGGGGTGTAACTCCCTACGGAAACGGGATTGAGAAAATAGAGCAGGGGCAGAGAGAACAATATTACCGCGCAGAAAGCGTATAAGTAAAAAGCAGGTTTCGAGACGGAACTTTTCCTGAAGAGCAGGTAAACGGCGATAAAAGCGGCGACCAGCGCCCCGAAGGGATAAAAATTATAGAGAGCCAGGATGGAGAACAGGGCCAGCAGCGCGAAATCCGCGGCGTTTTCCCTTTCGAAAGTCCTGGCGTAATAATAGCACGCGGCGGAACTGAAGAAAAGGCTGAAGGCGTGCATGCGCGCTATAGCCCCTTCGGAGATCAAATAGGCGCTGAATCCCAGCAGCAGCAAAGTAGCGGGAGCGGCGTTGATGAACCTCACAAGATAAAATATCGACAGGAAACCCAAGAGCGCGAACAGCCACCTTATTCCCAGCTCCGTCCGGGAAACCGTAAAAAACTTATGCACAAGATACACCAGCGGGGGATGGATATCCGCCTTCACTTCTTTTATCACCCCTTCCATAGGCAGGCGGCCCACCATATTTGACCAGGCTTCATCCAGAGTGACCGGGAAATGGACGGCGAAATATACACGGCAGAACAAAGCCGCCGCCAGGATCGAGAAAAAGATCGCGTACTTTTTGTTCATTTTAGAAGCGCGGAGTATATCTTGAACGTTTCCCGCGCGGCGTCGTCCCAGGAATACTCCGCGGCCCTGCCGAGATTGTGCCGTCCCATTGCGGCGAGATCGCACTGCAGCCCTTTCTTGATGGACAAGAACAGGCCCTCCGGGTCGCCGCTGTCGTACATTATGCCCCCCTCCGGGTCCAGTATCTCCCGGATATACCCGAGTGAAGGCGCTATTACAGGCTTCCCGAAGGAAAGCGCCAGCAGCAGCGCCGCCGAGGTCGTTATTTCAAGGTACGGGAGGACTACTGCGTCGGCGGCGTTCATGTAAACCTGCACCTCCGCGTCCGGCACGAATTTTAAAAACATTTTTATGCGCGCGTCGCCCGCCGCCGCCCGCTCCAGTTCATCTTTGATCTCCCCGTCGTAAGGGTTCCCGGCTATCAGCAGCCTGACGCCGGCGCCTTCCGTCCTTTTAAAGGCGCTTACAAGTTCCAAGACGCCCTTGTAGCGCCTGACGCTTCCGAAGAATAAGAACACTTTCTCGTCTTTCCCGGCGCCGAGCCGCGCCCTGGCCTCCTCGCGGGAAACCAGGTTTTCATAAAAAGACGCGTAGTTGCCCTGGGGGACAACGAAGAGTTTGGAATCGTCCTTTAAGCGGTAAAGCTCCGTCACCTCTTTTTTATGGGAGGCTCCGTGGATTATCAGCGCGTCGGCGAACCGCGCTGTGATCCTGTTGAAGAACAATTCCAGGCGGTATTGGTATTTTTCATGATTGTAAAGGTTATGAATGGTCCAGACTATCCTGACGCCTGAAAGCCGGCAGACCAGCAGTTCAAAGCAGAACAGGACCGATTTAACCAGGCTGACCGGCAGGCTGCTTCCCAGCAGGAAGGGGTTCGCCCAGTGCAGGTGCACGATATCCGGCCCGTATTTGATCAAAGACCTTATAACGGGAAGGAAAGCGGCCGGCAGGCCGGGATACACCTCCGCCTTTAAACCGGCCAGTTTATCCTTCAGCAGCTTCTGGTAGGAGTTGGCTTCGTCGCAGGGCAGAAAGACTATGACCATTTTGCCAGGCTCCATTTTAACAGGGAAGACTTGTTCATTAACTTCATTCTGCTGCTGTCCCTGTTCCGGCAGAATATTAATTTTAAAAAGAGAACGGCCACATATACCGCGGAGGACAGGGCTAAAGCGGCCCTGAACGCCAGCGCTTTCAGGCCCCCGGAATGCTTACGGTGATAGTAGTAAAGGCTTTTATAGTACTCCACGCTTCTCACATTGCTCAACCCGCTGCTTTTCCCCTTATAGTGGACCACTTCGGCGCCGGGGACGAACCAGATCTTTCCGCCCATATCCGCTATTCTCCGGCACAGGTCGGTATCCTCCGCGTACATGAAGATCTTTTCGTCGAACCGCCCCGCTTTTTCAAAGACGTCCCTTCTCACGGCGAAAGCGGCCCCCACGACCCAATCCACCTCCGCCGGTTCCGTGAAAACTTCAAAATCATAAAGCGAACGGCGGAAGACCCTGTTCCGCGGGAAATAATGATGGACCTCAAAGACCTCGAGTATCGAGAACAAAACCCCGAAAAACCTCCTGTAAGAATCCTGGTACGAGCCGTCCGGCCACAGCAGCTTCGCGCCCGCCGCTGCGGCCTCACCGTGCTCCTCCAGGAAGGAGAAGATCTTATCAAGGGCCTTATCCTTGAGCTCCGTATCGGGATTCAGGAAGAACAGGTATTTGCCGCGGGAATTTTCCGCGCCGAGATTGCAGGCTTTGGGGAAACCGAGGTTCTCACGGCTTTCTATCACCCTTACCGCGGGGAAGCTCGTTTTCACGGCTTCGGCCGTCCCGTCCGAAGAGCTGTTGTCCACCACCGTTATTTCATAATCTTTGACGGCGGTGTTCCCGTAAACCGACATGATGCAGCGGACCAGCAGGTCGCGCACGTTCCAGCCTACTATTATCACGGAAACGCCGCAGGCGGGGCCCGTAACCCCCGGCTTCGCGTTGTCACTTTCCGGCGCGGATATCTTTTCCATATTCAATACGGCGTTAAACCGTGGTTAAGCGTCATTTCCAGCGCTTCCTGCCCAGTCTCACACCTTCCAGGTAGCAGCTGTCCATCAGGTACCTGAAGACCGCGTCATTGACCGACCTCGTTTCATGCCATTTAGCGAGCGGGTAGTAGACCGCGAATTTAAAAAAGGTAAGCAGGCGCCCGAGCGCGGTCTTATCCTGCCAGCTTCCCCAACTGACGCCTTTCCGCTCCAGCAGCACCCTGCTTTCCCCGACCAGGAGCATCCGCCTGCAGGCGGACTCCAAGGTGGTAAAGTGATCGTGGACGGCCATCGCCTGCCGGTCATACCCCAGAGTAAGGCCTTTAGCGGCCAGGCGCAGGCCCAGCTCGGCATCCTCGTACGCGGCGTAGGGGAAATCTTCGTCGAACAGACCGTTGGCCGTAAGAAAGCTCTTTTTAACCGAGAGATTGCTGGTGTAGAAGAAGCGGCGCGGGTCGGCCTCCGTCTTCCCCTCCAGCTCGCCGTAGGAGAACTGCATCCCGCCCGACTCCAGCCACCGCATGAACGGCGTGATCCCCGCGTCCGGCGCCCAGGTAACGTGGCCTAGCAGCGCGGCGCTCTCCGCCGGGTTCTTTTCGTGCCAGGCGGCGTGCGCCTTAAGCAGGCCGGGCTCCGCTATCATGTCGTCGCCGGTGAACAGCACTATTTCCCCGGCCGCGTTCCGTACGCCGAGGTTGCGCGCGGCTGCCGGCCCCCTGTGCTCCTGCCTGAAATACCTGACGCCGCCGCCGGAGCCCCGCCGTTCGGCAATGTCCCTGGTGCCGTCCGTAGAGCCGTCGTCCACGATGAGGACTTCGTACCCGGAAGCGGGATAGGTCTGCCTGGAAAGCGCCGCGAGGCACTTTTCCAGGGTCCCTTTCCGGTTATAGGTCGGGATAACGACCGAGATCAGTGTATTCTGCATGGTGCCCGCTTTTAGCCCTGCTGCGGCCGCCTTAAGTTCCCTCAGTGAACGGCCGCCGCGCCCTCTTTGTCTATGATGAATATTTTCCGGACGGTGCTGCCGAAGCTTAAAGCTTCCGGCAGCCGCCGCAGCGGCTTAAAAATGGCGCGGACCAGGTTAGCCTTGCGGGAGCGTCCGGCCTTCTCCCAAGTATCCGGGGCGAGAATATCCGAAATGTAGTTCAGGTATCCGCAAAGGATCGTCATCTCGGCCAGCATGACCAGGAAATGAACAAGGTTGTTCTCGTTAGGGACTGCCGTGAACGGCATCCGGCTTCTCCGTAAAAAGCCGGTAACATCCGCTTCATTCGGCAGTCCGTTCGCTGCGTGTTCCTCCAGCCAATCCGGGACCGGCGTTTTCAACGCCTTATAGGTTTTCAGGAGCAGACGTTCCCACCAGCCATGGCTTTCATTTACCGGGAACGACAAAAAGACCTTTCTGCCGGCGACGCGCCACAGTTCGCTGATAGCCGTCTCCCTGTCCTCCGCGGCTATATGCTCAAGGACATCGCTGCAGACAACTACAGGAAAAGAACCGTTATCGAAAGGCAGTTTCAGCGCGGAGCCTTTAACCGGCGTGAACAGCCCTGTCGCGGCGGCGGCCGTTTCTTTGAAATTTATATCTACCCCGACTATGGCCTGCCCGGGCAGGTATCTGCTGAGCCCGCTGGCCCCGCTACCCACCTCGAGCACCCTTTCGCTGCGCTCGTCTTTTACAAGCCGGGACAGCGGCAGGTAGCGCATGAACTGGTTAAGCATCTACGCTCCCTTCCCTGCCGGGGACGCCGGACTCGGCTTCAGTAAAAGGACGGCCTTGTGCAGTATCTCCTTATCGAACCCGTCAAGATACCCGCCCTTCAGTATGGCCGCCAGGTAAAGCCCCGCGAAGACCAACCCCTCTACGGCGAGCAGCCCGAACCCGCCCAGCCTCCCGGCGCTCGTAATGGCCGGCCTCAGCCAATGCTGCAGTCCGCACATAGCCAGCGCGGGGATCAGCGCTGAGCAGAGCGGCAATAAAACTATTTCGGCCAGGACCTTCTTTGAGGAGAGGCCCATCTCGCGGTGAAACCTGGAAAAGAAGTAGGCCGCGCCGAGGACGAAGGAAACGGCCGTGGCCGCCGCCACGCCGAAAAAACCCGCCGACAGTATAAGCGCCACGCTTAAACAGATATTGGAACCGGCGCTGATAAGGGCGCTCCACATCTGCAGTTCCGGCTTCCCTGACGCGGCGCTTACGGAAGTTCCCACCCCGGAAAGGAGGTTGGCCAGGTAGCCGGCGGCCAGGAACTGAAGCACGACCGCGGACCTTTCATAGCCGGGCCCCACCCAGGCCAGCATAACCTGCTGAGCGGCGGCTATCGTAAAGAAGACCAGCGGGAAACTCACCAGGACCAGGTATTTAGAACCTTTCAGATACAGCGTTTTCAGTTTATCGTGCTCCAGTTTTGCGTCCAGGTCCGAAGCCGCGGGCAGCACCGCCGAGACCAGCAGCAGCGGCGCCCCCCTCACGTGGTAGGCGATAGAAGAGCCAAGCTGGTACACTCCCACTTCTCCGACGCCCAGAAAATGCCCGATAAGCAGCCTGTCCGTCTGGAACACGACCGCGTCCGCGACCGCAGAGAACTGCATTTTGAAACCGAAACCAAAAAGTTTTTTAAACATCTCCGCGGTGACAAGATACGGGCTGAGC
>CAZJUL010000048.1:10266-13512 GCA_964549095.1 uncultured Elusimicrobiaceae bacterium | reverse complement strand
TGAAGGGCGGCTTAGGCTGGAATGATGGAGTTTACACAGACTTTTTTACACCCTCGATGGAATAGCGAATTTCTTCAATCTCTCATTCCGAAAAGACATCATAAATGGTTTCTCCGACCATAATACCTTCCTTAACTTTAACAATTCCTTTTCTATTTTTCAATCCAAGAGATGCAGGCGGGAAATATATTGAGAAAACACAAAATCCATTTATCGTCGGGTATTTAAAAAGAGGCAGGCCCTTAGTGGAGGAACTCTATAACTACTTCTTTACCACTCATGATCCAGTAAACATTGTTGTTTAGCCGAAGATGGCCATTTTCGAGGCCTAAAATGGGTTTTAATTTACCATGAAATACGAAAGTGCGACTTTCGAATTTCATGGTGGCTGCAAATGGTTCCGAGGCGGTACATGTCACTATCTGCGGAGGCAGAAACGGGCGCGATAATATGGGATAAATATCAACTGCTAAAGTTTAATTAAGGTATTGCTTATTAAAGGATAGCGTGCTATGGTTTGGGATTTAGCTTTAGCGCAGTGTTTAGCCGAAGCCTGCCCTGCGGTTAAGTAGGGCGACCCTTCGGGCCATTAAATGCAAGAATTTAATTTTGCGGCGGCGGCAAAACCGGGGAAAATGCGGTTTTTTAAAATTTGGGGTGGCTGACGGGATTTGAACCCGCGACCTCTCGGGCCACAGCCGAGCGCTCTAACCACTGAGCTACAACCACCATTAGGTCGGATAGAACAATTACTGCCGATGTGGCTTGCCGTCGAATGGTTATTGTAGAATTTTATAAGGCGGATGCCAATAGGATATAATTGAAGGCGGGCGGCGCTTTTAAAATTCGGACGCGGAAGCGGGGGCGATATGATAAGGAAACCAGCGGTGGCCGGCCAGTTCTACGAGGCCGACGCGGTCAAACTTAAAAAAGAAGTGAGCTCTTACCTGAAAGCCGGGAAGCCCGCGGCCGGGAAGATCTACGGCCTGGTGGCGCCGCACGCGGGTTACGTGTTCTCCGGCGCGACGGCCGGCAAGGCGTTCGCTTACCTGAAAGACCTGGATTTCGACACGGCGGTAATTATCAGCACCGGGCACAGGATGGGCCTCAGGGGCGCAGCGCTGCTCTCCGACGGCGAGTTCGAAACGCCGCTCGGGCGCGTAGGGATAGATGCGGTGCTTGCTTCCGCGCTGCTTAGATCTTCCAAAATATTCGAAGACCTGCCGGAGGCGCACCGGGAGGAGCACGCCATAGAGGTGGAGCTGCCTTTCCTGCAGGTCCTGAAAGGGAATTCTTTTAAAATAGTCCCTATAGCCGTCAACACGGCGGACCTTGAAGTGCTGACCGAAGCGGGGCGGCTCATCGGCAAGGCGGTCAAAGGCAAAAAAGCGCTGATCTGCGTTTCTTCCGACCTCTCGCATTATCCGCCGGGGAACATAGCGGAAAGGTCCGACCGGTCGCTGATGCTGGCCTTCAGGGCGGCCGTGAACAGCGGCGGCCTGGCGCATTTCGACCTGGCCGCGCGGCTGCTGTCGGAAAAAGCCGGCGCCGGCATGGACACGCCGGCCTGCGGGCAGGCGGCGATGACCGTGGGCGCGGCGGCCTGCCTGGAGCTGGGCGCGGACGATTTCGAACTGCTGGAGTATACGCATTCCGGGAAGGTGTCCGGGGACAATTCCCGCGTGGTCGGCTACGCTTCGGGGCTTTTCGTGAAAAGCGGCGGGCACGCGCCGGCGCTGTCGAAGGAACTTCAGGAAGAACTCCTGAAATACGCGCGGGCCAGCATAGGGAATTACCTGAAGCTCAAGAAGCCGCTGGTGCTGCCTTTGAGCGTTTATCCCGAGCTGAACCAGCCGGCGGCGGTTTTCGTGACGCTGACAAAGGGCGGCCGCCTGCGCGGCTGCATCGGCACGATGGAGGCCCGGAGCACGCTGGCCGACGCGGTAACGGATTTTGCGGTCTCAGCCGCATTCGGGGATTCGCGCTTCGGCGCGCTTAAGCCGGACGAATTGGCGGAAATAAAGATCGAGATCTCGGTGCTGTCGCCGCTGCGTAAAGTGGACAGCTACAAGGATGTGGTGGAGAACAAGCACGGGGTCTATGTGCAGAAGGGCCGCGCCGGCGGCACCTACCTGCCGCAGGTTTGGGAGCATTTCAGCACCCGGGACGAGTTCCTGAGCTCGCTGTGCCTGGAGAAGGCCGGCCTGGACGCGGACGCCTGGAAAGAAAAATCCACCGCGCTGTACGTCTACACGGTGGATTGTTTCGAGGAAGAGTAAAACCTAGAACATCCCGAGCAGTGCGAAGGCGGCGCCGATAAGTGCGCCGATCAATATGCCCGGAGGGCCCGCTATCGCGAAGCCGATGAAAGCGCCCGCGCCTGCGCAGACCAGCGCCGGGCTGACGGTGTGGAAGATGGTCTTGAGCGTCTCTATCGGGTGGAAGCCGCCGCCCGAGTCTCCGCCGCCGCTATCGCCGCCGGCGGACTTGTTGCCTATGCTCTCCACCTGCGTGGCAAGGTTCGGTACAGGGGAAGCCATGGGTTTTGCCTGCGCCGGTTTGACCTCGCCGGCCTTGGAGGGAGTGAGCGCGCCCTGGTCAGAAGCCGCCGGGACCGCGACCGCGGGCTTGTTGCCCTTGCCGCCGTCGAAATTAGGACCGCCGAGAAGCTGGTTGAAGGCGTCGCCGGCAAAAACGCTGCCGGCGGCGGAGAACACTAAACCTAACACCGCAACCATCATTATTTTTTGATTTCGCATTACTATAGTATATAGCTAATCGGGGCTGCGTGGAAGTGTCCAAGGGACTAGGCGGGAGTAGGTCTTTTGGCCCTTCAGCGGGGGGTATACCTGGAACCGGTGTTTGGGACCGGGAAATTCAGAACAGCGATTCTCCCGGTTTTTCCTTCTTTTCTGCTTCCGTTTTCCTGCGGGTTTTAAGCGTCTCCGCCTCGGCCTCGCCGAGGCCCAGGCGGAAGATCTCCACTATCTGGTAGCCCTCTTCCCTAAGTTTAGCCAGTTTCTTGTTGTCTTCTTCTGAAAGGGAGATCACTATCTGGTAGCGTGCCTTCATTTTTACCTTCCTTTTTTAACGTAGCTCAGGGCAGTTTTGATCCTTTCCGCGCGCGCCCGCGAGACGCCCATCTTCCCGTCCTTTATGAGTCCCAGCGTTACCGCCATCCATACCTTGAAGTCCCGGTTCACAGTTTCGCTCGTCATGCTCATATTGCCTCCGACCGCGCCCTTA
>CAZJUL010000048.1:1379-10256 GCA_964549095.1 uncultured Elusimicrobiaceae bacterium | reverse complement strand
TGATATAGGATAGCATAGCAAAGCATAGTTGTCAAGGCCTAATTTGCCGGAAAATAAATTTCTCCAATGAGAAAGTTTTCCCCCCCCACCCCCCTTTTCGGATCGAGCCTCCGTTTTCGGACTGCGCGGCAAGTTGAGCGTACTTTGTCGCGGCTTGTTCGGGGGTCCGGAAGACCGGCAGAAAGCTGGAAAAACAGGCCGGTTTTTTAGCCCGGGAAAGCTGTGCCGGGCATAAAAACCGGGCGCTGTTACGGGCCCTCCGGGGGCTGTCAAAAGCCGTAAAGCGGCCAGGTTTTCGGGGTTCGAAAATGGGGCTTTAAAGCCGGCAAAAAAAGTCGTCGGTTTTTGGTCAAAAAGCCCCTCCCGGAGCGGTCCGGAAGAAGAGGCGTTCAGTGCGGCAATTTGCGGAAAAACCGGGGCGGTCCCCCCGGTTAGATAATAATAGGTATTATTTATATAATATAAACAGCTTTTGCGGCCTGTCGGCGCCTTGAATTTGCGCCCCCATAGCTCAATGGATAGAGCTCCTGCCTTCTAACCGAAAAAGGGGCCTTTCTTGCCAAACCTTGCCGGGGCTTGCTAAACCTTAATTCTCATTGGCTAAACTGCGATAAGCGCCCCCCGCTTTGCTTGCCAGGGTTTGCCGAGCCTTGCCACATTCGGGCACAATTCGGGCACAATCCCCCACCAGGAGGGTTTTTATATAAATACGGCTCCAGTAAATGCAGAGAATCCGAGGTATAAAAATTTAGGTCCCTTTGGAAACCGAACTTGTATAATAATGTGAAGGCGGGAGCAGAAAACAACATTGGATTCTTACACAGAAGGGGTTAATATGAAAAAACTTGGTATCTACATAATGGTATGCTTTATGATGTCTAGCTGCGCACCCTCAAATCGTGCTTTAACCAGGAAATCCCGCAATTTCTCTCCGGACGCCTACAAAAGACTTGCAATATTTCATCTTGAAGGAGATGCTACGGGGGCTGTTGCAGATGCATTAACAACCGAATTTTTAGCTATGGGTTTTGATGTTGTGGAAAGAAGCAATATAAACGCACTTCTTAAGGAAATGAAACTGGAGGCAAGCGGACTTATAGATCCAGCCACGGCAAAAAGCGTTGCATTTGCAGAACAAGCTGAAGCTGTTATTTTGGGCTCTGTCGGAACAACACTAAGCGGGAAAATATACTTTTTAAATATGCGGTTTATAGATATTGCTACTGGGGAGATTGTTTGGAGTTCAAACTATCTGAATAGGGAATTAACAAATCCAAGGAATAGCATCGTTTACATCTCAAACTCCGTACAGGGACAAATCAGTATGCCGATTGTGTCCAGTAGAATAGACCCAAAATATATCCCTTGCTTAAGGTCTAGCGCAAGGCTTAGTCTTACGCAAAACTTTTCGTTGCCTGGGAAAAAGTATAAAAGAGTGGCCTTAATCCCACTCAGCGGAACACATATGTTTGGCGAAGATGATGCAATATATGGGGCACTTATCACCAATCTTATTGGGGGCGGTGTCGAGATAGCAGAAAGGAAAGAGCTGGAAAGTATTCTTAAAGAGCAGATAACAGGGGCGGCTGGGATATACAGCCCGGTCAGAAAATCACAATCTACAACCATATCAGAATGGAATATCACAATACCTACAGCAGCGTTCTCAACGGAAATTCCTTTGTCAAAGAAAAATCTTTCCGAAATCGGCCGCATCGCTGGAGTAGACGCACTACTTCTAGGCTCATTCCAACCGAGCATTTATAACCCGTTCGATATTTCTTTTGCGAGCTTAAGAATATTGGATTTAGACACAGGGAAAATCGCGTGGTCTGCAAGCTACTACAATACGAGTGCTATATCGGAGGATCATACAGCTATTGCAGATTGGTTTTCTATAACACTTGCGCCAATCATTACAGCGGAAAACAGGCAGGATTTTTTTACAAAGTTTAGTTTAGCAATTGAAAACAAACAATCTGATCAATTCTCGATAATTGAGAAACTAGCCCCAAAAAAATCGGCTAATAAAAAGTAAAGATATATTGCGCTGCCGGTGGATTGGCCGTAAGTTCGTATTTACCAAAAGGAGTATCTGTAATGGATTATAAAGATTCTGAACTGGAAACCAAAATAAATGCTATAGAAAACACCATATTCTGGGATCATTTCGCTGATCATTGTTTTTGTTGGATTTATAATCCCGGGATGATTTTAGCAATGATTATTTCTTGGAACAAAAACCATTCAATCCTTTGGGCTATTCTGCATGGGATATTATCCTGGCTCTATGTGGTGTATACTGGACTCATAAAGATTTTTTAATTTACCCGCCATAAGAAGAACGGAAACACCTCGGGAGCGAGTGAATGACTACGCTTAATAGAATATCCGCAAAAGTTTACTTCTCGCGCGCGCGCAAGCGTGGGAACATTTCCCCTATGAAAAGAGCGCCTAAAACCTGTAGCTTTATTCCGTGTATATTACATTTTGAGCGCATGAAATTGGCGGCCCTAATATGCTAAAATAGATTTGTAGTAGATAGTTCACCCTGACGCGCTCAACCTGGATGCAAGTTTTGTAATATGGTTGGGCTTTTTTATTGCCCGCCAGGTTTATACAGATGGAAATGAATATGAAAAAAACCAACCGATCAAAATTGTGCCCTCAAAAAACATATCAACAAAAAAATCATAGTGCGGATTACGCAGGCATTGGCAACATCAAATTTCAAGATTTAATACGGGCCAATGCTGACCAGTTGCAGAAAATAAATGTACGCCCCACGGAATTGTTGGAGATTTTTAAAACAATAGCTTTTACTGCGCAATTTATGGGGCCGCCGCTTCAATGGGATTACAGTTACATTGCAAAGATTGGCTTTGATTTGCCTCAACCTATTGCAGCCATGAAAGAGCTACACAAGCGGTATAGATATTATATTGTCAACCTTAGGAAAACCGCAAGGGAACTTGAGCGTTATGTGTTGCCCGCGATATCATATAGCAATCCCGTAATACATGAAAAAAAAGGAGATGCCTGGCTCACTCCTGGGTTTCAAGAATATTTAGATTTACCTAAAAAGCTAAGAGAGATTACCACATTCCTTAAAGACTGGGGTAATTGCGGTAATTTTAATCTTGGTTCCAATGATAGGTTTTATAAGAGCAGAGCATACTGGGCAGCTATAAGCATGTTATGGGAACTATTTTGCAGAAAAAGCGGCAGCCCTCATATCAGATTAATTGCAGCAGTAATTAATGCCGCATATGACAAAGATTACGATACAGATCACATCAAAAAAATCCATTCAAGACACCGCAAGTATATTGCACAAGTTTTGAAAGAAACATTACCTATAAATCTATCTTGAGCTCTTTGAGGGACAGACTAAATATTAAAAATACACTCTGTCCCTGAAATCATCTCAATTGCGCTGTATCCTATAACCAGTAGTCCATTAAGGGCTGCTGGTTATTAAATTTTATGTAGGAGATGCGCATGAAACACCCTGACACTTCCGAACTGACATTTTACTCTACCAAAGACTTTTGGCTTGCCGGCGGGCTCATGGCCTCAGGCAAAACGCTTATACGCCTTGATTGGCAAGGCGGGCGCGCCTTCTTTGTCTTTTCAGATTTGGAAAAATGCGAAGCTGCTGAACAGGCGTATTGGGCCGGGGATCTAAAAGTTTCGGCCAAAGCTTTTACGGATGCGCTGCGCACATTGAAAGATAGGATGTATTCAAATGGAAATGGAAAACAACATAACTGCCAGTAAAATGATTGAGGCAGCGCTGGCATACATTAAGCGGGGTTGGGCCATATTCCCGCTTGCGCCTGGAAGCAAAATCCCACTCAAAGGCTCCAAAGGCTTTAAGGATGCCAGCAAAGAACATTTTAAAGTGCGGGCCTGGTGGAAAACAAACCCCGCCGCCAATGTGGGAATTGCTACCGGCAAAATATCGGGGCTCTTCGTTTTTGATTTGGATGACGGCAGCGCCGGGATTGAGGCATGGGCCGAGTTATGTCGGCAGCACTCCCAGCCCGAAATTGAAACGCTGACGGCCCGCACATTGTCAGACGGAAGGCACCTTCTTTTTCAATATCCCCCGGGAGATATAAGCCTGGGCTGTTCGGCCAAAACTTTCCCCCATATCGACACCCGGGGGAACGGCGGCTATATTGTGGCTCCCCCTTCCTATGCGATATCGAAAACACATAAAAGCTTTTATTCCTGGCTGAATCCCGGCGCTCCGCTTGCCGAGATGCCGACCTGGCTAATCGCAGCATATCAGGGGCCGGCGGCTCCCGCGCCCACTCAGGCCGCCGTCCCCGCGCAGCCAAATAAAATAATTCTACCGGGAGCGCGGCATGACACCATTAAGCGCACAATACGCGGATATGCTGAAAGCTCAGTTTATTTCATCCACCTTTGGAAAAGGGCTTTCGCGTTGGTGTACAAAGTGACAGTGCCAGCGCCCGGAAATCCGTTTACTGTTTTGGAACTGTTTAACCTGTGTTGGTGGGCCTGGAACGAGGCAAGGCCCGAGGAGCAGTTTTCACAAATGGCCGCCTGGAAGATGCTAAAGGGCCGCGCACGGGACACGGGAGATATTGCTTTTGGTGAGGCTGGGGATAGCATATATACTCTTTTCATCCCAACATCCCAACAACACAACATCTCAAACATCCCAACATCTCAATCGGATTAAGTATCTGTTATTTATAGAGGCCTGGAGAGTAAAAAATGGAAAACGCCAATCAATTACAGGAGCAGTTAAAGGCTTTGGGCCTCAAGGCCCGGTTTAAGCCCTACCAGGAAACGGAATCACGGGCGCTATGCCTTACGGCCCGGCGGCCGGCGGAGATCGTAGCCGGCAAACTGGCGGGCGCTATGTTCGACCTCTTTGACTGCGCGACCTTCCGCATATGGACAGCGCAAACAAAGAAGGCACGGGCCGCCGCCGCCCGCTATGGCCTACGGCTCCGCTTAATGGATGGGGAATGTGAGCTGTTTATCCCGGCAATCCTGGCTGATGAGATACTGCCTAAATTCGGGGCCAAAGTTAGGCGGGCTTTATCGGAGGAACAAAGGCAAAGGCTGCGGGCCATTGGTTTTAAAAATAATGCACCAAAACCCACACAGGAAGGTAGTAAACCACCCCCAAAGGATGAAGGACAGGGAAAGACACACTAAGCCCGGTTTAGAGGCCTACAACCTCAATCTTGTGCGGTTTAGAACGGATAGGAGGCAGTTATGGATAAGCGGCTGTTGAATACTAAAGAGTTAAGCGAGTATTTAGGCACTCCCCCCAGCTCCATTTACACAATGATATGCCGGGGCCGTATCCCCAGGGAATGTATCTTGAAGATGGGGCGCGGCCTACGCTTTGAAAAGGCCGAAATAGACAAATGGATAAGCGCTAAACGGCTTTCCCCAGGCTCTTTTCGAGCATATAAATAATCTGGTCAGTCAGGGAACGGCGCTCTTGTTTTGCCAATTCGGTTAATCGCTTATGAATCGCTTTAGGTATTGTGAAACCCAAATGGACACGCGCCTCATTCTTGATAATCTTTGTCATAAATAGATTTTATCCGTTAAGCGCGACTTGTGTCAATCTTAAAATAAGACCTTGAAATAAGGCAAGTTTTCTGTTAGACTATTATAAGATTGACGGCGTTTAATGGAGATGAATATGAAAACCCAAAGACTGCCTAAAGGTATAACGCAAAGAGGGCCGAATTACTGGATTTCCTATAATGTAGCGGGCCAGCGCATAAGGGAAAGCGCGGGGCTGAGCCTGAGCCTGGCCAGAGAAGCGCTGATCAAGCGCAAGGCTGAGGCCGCCGAAGGCAAGTATTTCCCCCAGCGTAAAAACAACGGCCTGACCTTCCAGGCTCTTACTGACAAGTTTTGGGAGCTGCACGGCCGGCATTTGCGCTCTACCATTTGGCGCTATATGCTTACGGAGCTGGCGGCCTGTTTCGGCCATATGCCCGCCGCGAAAATCTCCGTAGCCGACATACAGGATTACTACAATAAAATCCGCGCCAGGGCCTCAGTATCTACGGCAAACAGGCATTTAACGCTGATAAAGTGTATTTATAACAAAGCTATCGCATGGGAGCTATTTACTGGCGTAAGCCCCGCCGCCAAAGTAGGTAAATTGAAAGAGCCTACTAACAGGCTGCGCTATCTATCACAAACGGAGATCCGCAATCTGCTGACCGCTTGTGATGCGGAAACGGGCCGCAAAGATTGGAAATCTATACGCCCGCTGCTGGCGGCTGCGCTCTTAACCGGGATGCGCCGGGGCGAGCTGCTGGCGCTGACCTGGGCCAATATAGACATGGCACAGGGCACAATCTATATTCTCCAATCCAAATCAGGAAAGCCCCGAGAAATTCCCATAGTCCAGAATTTGCGGAATATCCTTGAAAGTATGGGGCCTCAGGAGCCAGCGGCCAAAGTGTTTGATATTCCCCTTATTACGCTTAAACGGCATTTTGACAAGGCTTTGAGCGTTGCCGGGATTGGGGGCTTTCGTTTTCATGATCTTAGGCACACTTTCGCCAGCCACTTTATTATGAAAACCGGGAACCTTCCAGCCCTGCAAAAGCTCTTAGGACACGCCAGCCCCATTATGACACAAAGATACGCGCATTTAAGCAGCGGCTACTTACAGGCTGAGATGCGGGCCTTTAATTCCTGTATGCTGACTGAGGGAGGTTTAAGCCCCGAAAATAAGGCAATCGGGCACAATTTGGGCACAATCGCAGTATCGGGCACTCTTTAAAAATTCTATAATAGCCCATAGTTGCCAATGAGGATTGAAATTTAGGCCCCCATAGCTCAATGGATAGAGCTCCTGCCTTCTAAGCAGGCAATCCAGGTTCGATTCCTGGTGGGGGTATTCTTTAAAGATGAGGGATGAAGGATGAGGGATGAAGGATGAATAAGCTGTCATTCGCTCTTCCCGTATTATTCCTGTGCCTGGGGGCCTGCGGGACCAACTACCATTTTGAAGAGGCCGCGAAGCTTGAAAAGCAGGGCCAGGTGCTGAAAGCCGCCGCCTATTACAAGCTTTTCGCCGACAAGCATCCGGGCGACGCGAAAGCGCCCGAAGCCCTTTTCAAGGCCGCCGAGATCTACGCCCGGAGTTTCTGCCTCTGCCACAAATCCAGGCCGCTTTTCGAACAGCTGCTTAAAACCTATCCCGACACGCCGCTCCGCGACACCGCGCTGAAGGGGCTTTTCATCTGCCCGGATTATTTCCCCGTCGACAGGAAGTTGGCCTGGACATACGGCGACTCCGAAACCGGCGGCGCGAACGCCAGCCAGGAGACGCGCGTGATGGAACTCAAAGCCGGCGGGGCCGTGATGGGCACTACCATCTACGCCGGCAAAACCATAGCGGGCAAAGTTACCCGCTCTTACCGGCTTTCTAACAACGACCTGGTGGAGACACAGGACGGCTCCGACACGATGATCCTGCGGTACCCGGCCGACAAGGGCCGCTCCTGGACCTCCGTCTCGTCCGCCGGAAAGACCACCTATACCGTACAGGCCGCGGGGCTTAAGGTGAAGGTCCGCGCCGGCGAATTCGACAACTGCATAAAGGTGAAGCGGCAGGTAGCCGGGATGGATTCCTGGATCTACGACTATTACGCGCCCTGGACGGGCAGGATACTGACTTCCGTCGCCGGCAAGGGCTTCGAGAACCGCGACAGGGAACTTTTGAAATATGAAGAAACCCAAAAAAACTGAGGACCCCTCGCCGGTGCTGTTCGGGTCCGCCGCTCCGGCCGCGGCGCCGCAGCCCAAGCGGGCCAAAAGCGCCCTCGCTTTTTCCTATTCCAAGCTCTCGCTTTACGAGGAGTGCCCGCTCAAGTACAAGTTCAAGTACATCGACAAGATAAAGGAAGAGCCGAAAACCTTTTTCGCCTTCGGCCACAGCATCCACCACGCGCTGGAGTTCCTGTACGCCGTGAAAGCCCCCCCTTTCCCGACGGCGGCGGAACTCCTGGAAGAGTTCAAGCGGGACTGGGGTATGAAGTCCTACCTGGAAAAAGGCTACAGGGATCCCGCCCAGGCCGAAGCTGACTGCCGCAAAGGGATGCAGATGCTCAGGGATTATTACGCCCACAACGAGGGCCGGCTGCGGCTGCCCTTCCGGCTGGAGTACAGCACCGACGTGGAAGTGGACGGGCTTATGGTGCGGATCATAGCCGACAAGATAGAGTACCTGGGCGACGGCGAGCTGCTGCTGGTGGATTACAAGACCGGCAAGGACGTGAAGCGCCAGCCCGACCAGCTGCACATGTACCAGAAGATCTGCGAGCTGGACCCGCGCCTGCGCGCCCTGGTCCGCGAAAATTACGGGCACGACCTCCAAAACCTGCGCGTAAAGCGCATGCAGTATTACCACGTGCCCAGCAACAAGGAATATTCCTTCGACCGCGCGCCCGACAGCGAGATAGGCGGCTTCTGGGACCGGGTGCTGGGCGTGGCCGAGAATATCCGCGCCGAGAAATTCGACCCGACGCCCGGCGAGCGGCAGTGCAACTGGTGCGATTACAAGAAGCTGTGCCCCCATTACGGCGCCTGCCAGGCCCCCCGCGCGCCGGCGGCCGCGCCCGCGGAAGGCACCCCGGGCGAGCTGGCCGACCGCTACGGCTCCCTGCTGGAAAAGCTGGACGGGCTGAACGCCGAAGCGGAAGAGCTGAAGGCCCGGATAATCGCATTGGCCGACGGCGCGGGGCTGCTGGCCGGGCAAAAGTACGAGCTGGAAATAATGCGCGCGGACAAGCCGGGGTTCAAGGACCGCGCCGCCGTCATAGCCGTGCTGAACGAGTTCGGCCTCTACCAGAAAGC
>CAZJUL010000048.1:0-1369 GCA_964549095.1 uncultured Elusimicrobiaceae bacterium | reverse complement strand
AAAATAGCCGCGCTGATGAACGGCCCGTCGGTACCTGCGGCCGCCCGGGAAAAGCTTGCCGCGCAGGCTTCCAAGTCCCGCGTCTGCGAATTGAAGGTAAGGAAGATAAAGTGAAAGAAGATTTCATCCTGGTGCTGGACCAGGGCAGCTCAAGCTCCCGGGCGCTGGCTTTCGGCCTGGACGGCCGCCTCCGCTTCAAGGCCCAGAAAAAGATAGCGCTCTCCTATCCGCGCACGGGCTGCGCGGAATACGACGGGCTGGAGCTGCTGAAAAGCCAGTCGGAGAGCCTCTCTGAAGTCCTGGCGAAGCTGCCGGAAGGTTCGGGCGTGAAGGCCCTGGGCATAGCCGCCCAGCGCTCCACGGTGGCGCTCTGGGACAAGGATACCGGCGTGCCGCTCTGCCCGGTGCTGAGCTGGCAGGACGGCAGGGCGCAGTCCGAGCTGGCCCGGGTGCCGCTCTCCAATACCGCCATCCACGACGCTACCGGCCTTTACAAGACACCCTATTATTCCGCTTCCAAGATACGCTGGTGCCTGGACAATTTCCCCGAGGTGCGCCAGGCGGCCGAGAATAAGAAGCTGCTGGTCTCGCCGGTGGCGGGGTTCCTGCTCTGGCATCTGTCCAAGGGCAGGACCTTCGCCATTGACCCGACGCAGGCACAGCGCACGCTGCTCTTCAATATTAAAAAACTGAAGTGGGACCCCCGGCTTTTAAGCGCCTTCGGGCTGAGCGCCGCCATGCTGCCGGAGGTGCTGCCGACCATCGGGGATTTCGGGAAGATAAAGGCGGAAGGGTTCGAGCTGCCCGTGCGCGCCGTGATAGGCGACCAGCAGGCGGCGCTGATGGGGATGGGCGCCGGCGCCGAGAACGCCGCCGCGCTGAATTACGGCACCGGGGCTTTCCTGCTGGTCAACACCGGCACGAAGCTGGTGAAGGTGCGCGGCATACTGAATTCCGTCGGCTGGCAGGCGGCCGGCGAGCCGCCCTGCTATTTCCTGGAGAGCACGGTCAACTCCGCCGCGACCGCCCTTGAATGGCTCAGGCAGAAATTCGGCATCTTCAGCGAGCTGTCCGAGGTAGACGGGCTGTGCCGGCTTTCGAAGAACCGGCTTTTCTGCCTGCCCGCCATAGGCGGCATTGGCGCGCCTTACTGGGACTATTCCACTTTCACTTCCTTCGCCGGTTTTTCCCCCCACACCGACAAGCACGACGTGGTGAGAAGCGTGGTGGAAGGCATCGCCTATATGGTCGGCGACGCTTTCGAGCTGATAAAGAAGAAGGGCTTCAACATCACGGAGATACGGGCCTCGGGCGGGCTGTCCCATATAGACTGGCTGCTGCAGTTCCAGGCCGATATCACCGGTGTCCG
>CAZJUL010000047.1:1038-13620 GCA_964549095.1 uncultured Elusimicrobiaceae bacterium | reverse complement strand
GTATCCTCGGAGGACTTTCACCTCCAAGCTTGGTTTCATGCTGGGCACACCAAAAGAAAGAAGCCGGCCATAAACCGGCTTCTTTTATTTGGCCAGGCCTCTCCCCAGCTTGGAGCGGGCGACTTGCGAGCGTCAGCGAGCTTCTGATATAAGGAATGATTCCCTTCGCCCGCAATAAATGAAAAAGGCTGTCCTGCGGACAGCCTTAAATTTTAAAAGCGGGCGAAGGGAATCGAACCCTCGTCTCAACCTTGGCAAGGTCGTGTTCTACCACTGAACCACGCCCGCATTATTGCCTGAAAACACCTACTGAATATATTTTATCACAAAATGGGGCACCTTTCAATTGGCCGGAAGGCTTATCGGTGGGCCGGGGACTGGGATTATTCAAATCCCTCCCAACCTCCCTTTACTAAAAGGGAGGAGTGAACTTAGAACCGGTAAAGGAAGCCGGGGCCGAAGGAGCCGTCGGTGAGGGCTACGGGGGTGAATTTCAGCGAATTGGGCGCGGCGGCGGTTTTGTCGGCCTTGGGATGGCCGTTGGCCGCTATGACCTTGCCGACAGTGTAGCCGATGGCCAGGCCCAGCGGGTAGTCGCTGGCCCAGTGCACGCCGTTATTGACCATCTGGAAGCTCAACAGCCCCAGCAGGGTGTAGCCCACCGGCTTTATCAGCTTTTTCTCCGGGTAATTTTCCGCTATCACGGTGACAGTCATCATACCGGTAGCCAGGTGGCCGGACGGGAAGGCGTCGTAGCGGGTACGGTGGGCCTGGAATTCGGAGAAGCCGACGAAAGGCCGCCAGACGCCGCGCGGGGAATGCGACGCGAGGGGCGTTTCCCGGCCCGTGATGCGCTTAGCCACCTGCGTGGTGAAGCCGGTGACCAGCAGGCCCTCTATCATCTGGTGGCCGGTAGCCAGCGCGCGCCAGTCGTCCTTTATCCGGCCGGCGATCTCGAAATAGCCGAAGAGCCCGATATTCACCCACCCGTCCCCGAGAAAATACATCGCCGAGCCTACATCGGTGGGCCCGCGCAGTATGGGAACGCCGCCTATCTTCAAGTAAGGCCGCGTCTTGTCGCGCGTGGAAATGCGCATATGCTTCCCAAAGCGCCGGGTATTGTCATAGATCTTCTGGTCGTATTCTATCAGGACTAAGGTGGAAGCGGCTATGGCGCCCAGCCAGGGCAGGCTTTCCCCGGAAACGCCTTTCTTCGCGAAAGACCACCAGTCGCGCGGGCCGTTGCCGATGGTTTTCCAGAGGCCCGGCTTGGAATAGGAAAGCTCCCGGTCGCCCGCTTTATAGGTGCGGACTTCTTCCGCGGCGATAGGGGGAATAAAGAACGCCTGCAGGAAGGCCAGGAGCAGTATCAGGTGAAGCCCGGTCCTCATTTCACCAGCTTCCATTTGGGGCCGGCCGGAGTGTCTTTCACATCCACGCCTTTTTCAAGCAGGGCCTTGCGCAGTTCGTCCGACTTTTTGAAATCCTTGTCCTTGCGGGCCTGCTGGCGCGCTTCGATCAAAGCCATAAGCTCGGGCGGCAGGTTTTCCAGCGCCGGCGACTTGTCCAGGTCCAGCGCCAGCACCTTGTCGGCCTCCAGCGCGAAAGCCAGCTTCTCCGCGGCGGCGCAGGAACTCCGCAGGGCGCCCCAGAGCACCGCCAGGGCCTGCGGCGCGTTCAGGTCGTCGGCCAGGGCCGACTTGAACTGGTCGTAGAATTCGGTCATGGCGGGACTGCTCTGCGCGGCCGGCTTGCCGCCCGCCTCTTCTTTCAGCCGGTTGACCGCGGCGCGCAGCGCGTCCAGGTTCTTGGCGGCCGCGTCTACGGAATCCCAGGCGAATTCCAGCTGCTTGCGGTAATGGGCCGAGAAGCAGAAATAGCGGTAGGCCAGCGGGTCTATCTTCTTCTCCCGCAAGGTCTCCACTGTCAGGAAGCCGCCGGCGGATTTGGCCATCTTGCCCGAGTCGCCGGTGATCAGGAACCGGGCGTGCATCCAGAACTTCGCGAAGGGCTTGCCGGTGGCGCCTTCCGACTGCGCTATCTCGTTAGTGTGGTGCACGGCCACATGGTCTTCGCCGCCGCAGTGTATATCTATCGTTTCGCCCAAATGCTTCATGGCCATCGCGGAGCATTCCAGGTGCCAGCCCGGGAAACCGCGGCCCCAGGGCGAATCCCATTCCATCTGCCGCTGCTCTTCGGGCTTCGAGAATTTCCAGAGCGCGAAATCGTGGGGATTGCGTTTCTCGGCGTTGGCTTCTACGCGCGCCCCTTCCTGTATCCCTTCCATATGGCTTTTGCCGGCCAGCTTGCCGTAATCAGGCAGCTTCGCTGTGTCGAAATAAACGCCGTCGCCTATGCTGTAGGTTAAACCCTTTTTCTCAAGGTCCTGCACCAGCGCCACCATCTCTTTGATGTAATCCGTGGCGGGGCAGAGCACATCCGGCATTACGCAGTTAAGCTCTTTATAATCCTTAAAAAAGGCCTCCGTGTAGAACTTGGCTATGTCCCAGGCGGACTTGCCTTCGCGCCGGGCGCCCACTTCCATCTTGTCCTCGCCCTCGTCGGAGTCTGAGACCAGGTGGCCCACATCGGTGATGTTCATCACGCGCTTCACGCCGAAGCCCAGGTATTTCAGCGAGCGCACCAGCACGTCCTCGAAGATATAGGTGCGCATGTTGCCTATATGCGCGTAATTGTAGACCGTGGGGCCGCAGGTGTAGATGCCCGCTTCCCCTTCCTTTATCGGCCTGAATATTTCTTTTTCCCTGCTCAGCGAGTTGTAGAGTCTTAGTTCCATGTTGTTCGGTCCTGAAAACCCCGGCGGGCGCCGGGTCAGTTAGGCGCGGCTATCTTTTTTATCCGCGAATCTATGATCCTGAAAAAATCCGCGCAAAGCTCGGCGCCGTGGCGGGAGTCGGAGGCCTGGATAAGGCAGGCGACTTCCACTTCGGAGAAGGAATAGACCGCGCCCTTGGGCGTAAGCGAATAGGAGAAGCCGACTTCCAGGGGCTTGTCCCCGGCGTGCTTTTTGGCGGCCTGCGCCTGCGCGGAATCCAGCAGGTTCTGAAAATCCTGTTCCCTGTCCTGGTCCGGCACTTTGCCCAGGACATAGGTGCGCGTCTCGGTGATCACCGCCCGCTGGCGCACCGGCGGCGGGGCCGGCGCCGCAGTCGTGGTGGTTTGCGCGGCCGGGGCCGCGCAGCCGGCCAGGGCGGCGCAGAGGACTATCAGAAAAAGAGGTTTAGTCGGGATCATTTAACTAAATTACTGCTTTTGTCCGGATGACGGGGCGTCCCCGTTATTTCAGCACGCCGGACACCGCGTAGCAGGCTATGGCTTCGCCGTGCCCTATGTCGCCAAGGCCTTCGCGGCTCTTGGCCTTTACGCTGACATTTTCAAGGTCCAGCTTCAGGATCTTGGCCACGGATTTCCGGATATTTTCGTAATGAGGCTTCAGGCGCGGCTCTTCGGCCACTATGGTCGCGTCCACGTTGACGATGACGGCCTTTTTCGCCTTGAGTATTTCCAGCACTTTCTCGGCTATCGTGGAGCTGGCCAGCCCCATTATGGTCAGGTCCGTGGGCGGGAAGTAAACGCCTATCTCGCCGGCGGCCACGGAGCCCAGCAGCGCGTCGCAGACCGCGTGCAGCACCACGTCCCCGTCGGAATGGCCCAGCATCCCCTTCGGATGCTCTATCTTCACCCCGCCCAGTATGAGGGGGCGGCCCTGCACCAGCCGGTGTATGTCGTAGCCGAAACCGAACCGCACCTGCGGGGCCTTCTCGACCGTCTTTTTCTCTTTCATAAAAGCCTCCGCGATGATAAGGTCTTCCGGCGTGGTGATCTTGATGTTGCCGTAGCCCGAGGGCACCACCGCCGCCCTAAGCCCCAGGCTTTCCAGCACCTGGGATTCGTCGCTGTAGTCCGCGCCCGGCCCGGCGGCGTCCAGGATCTTCTGCAGGACCGAACGCAGGTAGCACTGCGGCGTCTGCACGGCCATCAGGCTGCTGCGCTCCAGCGTCTTCTCGAAAAAAGCCCCGTCCTTCGAAACCGTTTTTACCGTGTCTTTCAGCGGGGTGCCGGGCACCGCGGCGCCGGCTTTGGCGGCGGCTTTAAGGGCCGCGGCTATCACTTCCGGGCTCACCAGCGGCCGGGCTCCGTCGTGCACAGCCACCAGGGCTATACCCGGCGAGAGGGCGGCGAAGCCGGCCCTCAGGGAGTCCATGCGCGTGGCCCCGGCCTGCGCCGTTTTAAAGCCCCGCGCCTCCCAGCCCGCACCGTATTTGCCGAGGTTTTCCGGGCCCAGCACCAGCACCAGTTCCTCGAAGGCGCCCATCCCGGAAAAGGCCTCGGCGGTCCACTCGATCATCGGCCGGCCGGAAAATTCCAGGTACTGCTTTTCGCGCCCCATCCGCGCGCCCCGCCCGCCGGCCAGGATGATGGCGGCGCAATGCCTGGGCAGGGCGGTCTCTTTGCGGGGCACCGGCCTATCTCCTCGCTTCTCCGGGTTTCAGGCCTTTCACGCGGGTAAAGATTATGCGGCCCTGTGAAGTCTGGAGTATGGACTGCACCATCGCCTCCACCTTCTTGCCGATGTATTCGCGGCCGTCCTCTACGACTATCATCGTGCCGTCGTCCAGGTAACCCACGCCCTGCTCCTTTTCCTTGCCCTCTTTCATTATGAAGATGGACATTTCCTCGCCGGGCAGCACCACGGGCTTCAGCGCCACGGAGAGGTCGTGGATGTTCAGGACGGTGACGTTCTCCAGCGCGGCCAGCTTGTTAATGTTGAAGTCGGTGGTCACTATGGAGGCGCCCAGTTCCTTGGCCACCTGCACCAGCTTCACGGTGTTGTCCTTGACGTCCTTTATGTCGCGGTCCAGCACCCTGAAGGGCACGGCCTTGGATTCCTGCAGGCGGGCCAGCACGTCCAGCCCGCGGCGGCCCTTGGCGCGCATCAGCGGCTCCTGCGAGTCGGCCAGCATGTGCAGCTCGGTGACTATAAAGCGCGGCGTCACCACGCTGCCGGTTATGATATGCGTCTCGCAGATGTCCATTATGCGCCCGTCCACTATGGCGGCGAGGTCCAGCACCTTCATGTTGCGGCCCGAGCGCTTACCGAGCAGGTTCTTGTCCAGGTCGTCTATCTCCGGTATCTTGCGTATGCTGACTATCATGCCCAGCAGCGCCAGCGCGTAGCGTATTATCGGGTTATACTTTTCCCAGATCTCGTTCAGGTTGGCGTTGCCGATCTGGAACACGGTGTAATCCAGCAGCTTCGATATGATGATGCCGACCACCGCCCCGATGATGCCGATTATCAGCGAGAACAGGCTGACGTTCTCGAAGACGTATTCAACGCCGATTATGACCAGGCCTATCAGCAGGCCGAACGCTATGCCCTTGAGGTCCTTCGAGACCGTCAGCCAGGTAAGCATCGGCGTGCCCAAGAGGGCTACCGCCCTGAATATCCATACTATCATTGTGTTTCTCCTTGACTCGATCGTGGACCGGGGCGGGGGGCGATTTTTATGACCTTGCCTTGCCGCTCCGTTCCTTATTTTTTAGCCGTTCCCTGCTTCGCGATCGCGGAGTAAAGTTCGGCTATGTCCGCTACCTGCTCCACCGCAAGCTCCTTCAGCTTCAGCGCTTCCTTCTTCAGGTTGAGGCGCGGTGTAAAAGCCTTCCTGAAGCCCAATTGTTCCGCTTCCGCCAGGCGGCGCGCCATGAACGGCGCCGCCGACGTCTGCGCCAGTATCCCCACTTCGCCGAGGAAGACGGTATCCGGCGAAAGCTTTATGTCCCCGGCCGAGCTCATCAGCGCCGCGCAGAAGGCGAGGTCCAGCGCCGGGTCCTTCAGTTTAATGCCGCCCTGCAGGCTGGCGAAAACGTCCATCGTGTCGAACCGGATGCCCGCGTTCTTTTCCACGGCGGCGATCAGCATCTGCGCCCGGTTGAGGTCCAGGCCCGCCACCGTCCGCCGCGGGTAGGGGTAGTAGGACCGGGAGGCCAGCGCCTGCAGCTCGGCCAGCATCGGCCGCGTGCCCTCGAACGCTATCGAAAAAGCGCGGCCGGCCAGCGCGCGGGTCCTGTCCGTATTGGCCAGGATGCCGCTCGAATCGGAAACCGAGACCAGGCCCTTTTCCGTCATTTCGAACAGCCCTATCTCGTCCACCGGCCCGAACCTGTTCTTGTTCGGGCGCAGTATCCGGTAAATATTGTTCTTCTCGGAATCGAAATACAGCACCGTGTCCACTATGTGCTCCAGCACCTTCGGCCCGGCCAGCGAGCCTTCCTTGGTGACGTGGCCCAGCAGGAAGAGCGGCGCGCCCTTTGACTTGGCGATCTTGAGCAGCTCGGAGGCGCATTCGCGTATCTGCCCCACCGAGCCGGGGCTGCCGGTGAATTCCGGGTGGAAGGTGGTCTGTATGGAATCTATTATCAGCAGGCCCGGCTTGATCTTGTTGAAAACGTCTATCACCTTGGCCAGGTTGGTCTCCGAAAGCAGGTAGACGTTCTCGGCCCTGGCGCCTATGCGCCGCGCGCGCGAGCCCACCTGCGCCAGCGATTCCTCGCCGGAGACGTAAAGTATCTTGCCGCTCTTCAGCGCGCCGGAGGCCATGGCCTTTGAGATCTCCAGCATTACGGTGGACTTGCCTATGCCGGGCGGACCCGCCAGCAGTATGACCTGTCCTTCTATGATGCCGCCGCCCAGCACCCGGTCGAACTCGGCCAGGCCGGTGGACATGTACTTCGGCTCTACGGACTCGGAATCGGAAAGCTTTACGGGCTCGGAGGTGAATTCGGTCAGCGCGCGCGACTTGGCCGCAGTCTTCGAAACCGCCTCTTCGGCCTCTTCCACGAAGGTGTTCCACTGCGAGCAGCCGGGGCACTGCCCTATCCACTTGGGCGAGGACTGCCCGCATTCCTGACAGCGGTAAATTGTTTTAAGTCTGACCATAAGTAACGGTACCGGCTTACTTGGACGATTTGGAAGTGGCGCCGCTGGCCCCGAAGCTCATAAGCCCCAGCAGGTAGGCGATATCCTTGTCCTCGAACATTATGCGCGTGGTGTAATTGACCCGCGGCACCTCGGCCATATCGCTGATCTTCAGGCCGGCCGCGAAATATTTATTAACGATATAATCCGCGCCGGCGTCGAAGCGCGGGGAATTGAAATAGCGGGTCTGGATGTAGCGGCGCCGGGTGAATTCGGACGCTTCGAAAAGCAGGCGGATCCTGTCCAGGCCCGGGGTGGCGTGGAAAGGGATGTACCTGACGCCGAAGCCGCCGGAGCCGCGCACGGCGCCCGCATAGATGTCCAGGCCGCCTATCTCCCAGCCCAGCTGCGCGTCCACGGTATTCTTCGGCTCATAGTCCGGCGCGCTGGACATATCCCTGGTGTTGATGATATTGGCGCCGCCCAGGTAATAGTAGCGGCCCGGCCGGGGATAGATCCTCACGCCCAGGTCGCTCTTGGAGGTGTGCGACACGGGGTCGTATTTCCACTGCCAGCCCCAGTAGGTCCTGAACCCGTCCACGCGGTTCAGCATCGTCTTCACCGACACGCTCGCTTCTTTAAGATTGGTTAAAGTGCTGGTGACATTGTCCTTCATCTGCTTGTCGCTGACCAGCGCGCCCACGGTGCCTTCGCCGCGGTTGATCTTGTCCATCAGCTCGTTGGTCTTGGTCAGCATCGCGTCCAGCTTGGCCGTCATCGAATCTATCTGCTCCATCGACTTCTCGGCGTGCGGCTGGGAGGTGGAGACTATCTCGTTTATGTTGGCGGTGACGTCCCGGAGGTTCTCCAGTATCTCGTTGAGGTTCTTCACCATTGAACCGTCGCCCCTGATCTCCTTTACAAGGCCCTGTATGTCCTCCACGGCCTTGGCCATGGCGCGGTCTATGGGCAGGTTCGTCGAACCGGTCACGTGGTCCCCGGAAACCAGCACGCCCGCGGAGGCGTCGCCCTGGTCTATCTGCAGGAACTTCGAACCTATCAGGCTGGTGGAGCCGATCAGAAATTTAGAGTTGCGGTAGATCACGGCGCCTTCCTGCACCTGTATCTCCACCAGGACCTTGTCGTCCTTGAGGGTGATGCTCTTTATTTTCCCCACTTCCACGCCGGACAGCTTGGCCACCGATTTATCCGGCAGGCCGGCCACGTCCTTGAACTCCGCGTAGATGGGGAAGTAGGTCTGGAAGGAATAGTCGCCCAGCAGGAAAATGGCCGTGCCGAACAGGGCCATGCCTATGATCACAAACACGCCTACTTTGGTTTCGTCGCGCATAATAATATATTCGCAATGATATTATAAATAATTAATGCCCCTTATTGATACCCGCCTGTATAAAAAGGTAGCAGGTACCTTTTGTGTGTAGTAAAAAGTCAGCAACT
This sequence comes from uncultured Elusimicrobiaceae bacterium, assembly GCA_964549095.1. Classification (GTDB taxonomy): domain Bacteria; phylum Elusimicrobiota; class Elusimicrobia; order Elusimicrobiales; family UBA9959; genus JAHJSU01. Next base: position 5,222 of record CAZJUL010000047.1, on the reverse strand, counting down.
ACTTTTTGGGGCTGGAGTGGCCGTTCTTGCGGGAGCCGGAGTCGGAGGAGAGCGCTTCTTCGGTGAACTTTATTACCGCGGGGTTCTTGGAGGCGCGCAGTTCGTCGGGGGTGCCGGTTATGTCGAAATTGCCGTTGAAAAGCATCGCTATCCGGCTGGAAAGGTTGAAGGCCAGGCGGATGTCGTGCGTGACCACTATGGAGGTGATCTTGAGCTTGGCGGCCATGTCGGCTATAAGCCCCTGCACCATCTCGGTGGTGATCGGGTCCAGGCCGGTGGTGGGCTCGTCGTAAAGTATGTATTTCGGCTCGGTGGCTATGGCGCGGGCCAGCGCGGCGCGCTTCTTCATGCCGCCGGAAAGCTCGGCCGGCTTGAGGTTCTCGGCGTCTTTCAGGTCCACCAGCGCCAGCTTTTCGCGGGCGATCCTGGCGTATTCGCTTTTGGGGATGTCCGACAGGTGCTTCAGGCCGAAGGTTACGTTCTCCATCACGGTAAGCGAGTCGAACAGCGCCCCGCCCTGGAACAGGTAGCCGAAATCCTTGCGCAGCCTGGCCAGCTCCAGCTCGTTCTCTATGTCCGCTATGTTCTTCCCGTCCACCAGGATCTGGCCGGCTTCCGGCTTTATCAGCCGGATGATGCATTTCAGGAAGGTGCTCTTGCCGCAGCCCGACGGGCCGATGACGCTGAAAGTCTCGCCGTCCTTGATGACGGCGCTGGCGTTATCCAGCACTTTTTTGCCGTTATAGATCTTGGTGAGGTTCTTAATTTCTATCATACGGCGTTAAATGATCCCCACCGCCACCAGCGCGGCGCTTATGAAGTAGTCCAGCACCATCACCAGCACCATACTGATGACCACCGCCTGCGTGGTGGCCTTGCCCACGCCCTCGGCCCCCTCTTCGCAGTGCAGGCCCTTGTAGCAGGAGACGGTGGCTATCATAAAAGCGAACACGAAGGTCTTCAGGAAGCCGTGCATGAAATTATTAACGTCCATGAACGTGAAAATATCGTTCCAGTACACGGAACTGGGCACGTGCAGCTTGGTGACGCTGACTATATAGCCGCCGATAACTCCGATGAAGTCCGCGAACACGGTCAGGAGCGGGATGGTCAGCATGAAGGCGATATAGCGCGGGATGAGCAGGTAGCGGGTGGGGTTGGTGCCCAGCGTGTAGAGCGCGTCTATCTGCTCGGTAACGCGCATCGTGCCTATCTCGGCGGTGACGGCGGCGCCCACGCGGCCGGCTATGACGATGGAGGTGAGCACGGGGCCCAGCTCTTTGACCAGCGAGAAGGCCACCATGGTGCCGATATAGAGCGGCTCGTTGAAAAGGTTCTTGGAAGTGTAGCCCATCTGCAGCGCCAGCACCATGCCGGTGAAGAAGCTGGTCAGCAGCGTCACCAGGATGGAATCCACGCCTATCTTGCTGGACTGCTTGATTATTTCGCGGACCTCGGGCTTCGACCTGAACAGCCAGAAGATCACCGACTTGATCATCAGGGCCGTGGCGCCGAGCGCCCGGCACAGCGCCAGGAACCTGTCTCCCACCTTGTTGGCGATATAAGACTTCATGGTTCAGCTAAATGTAAGCCCGGGGCACGCGCGCGGTAATGAGCGTCGCAACTTCGTAGGGGATAGTGCCCGCCGTCCGGGCCAGCTCGCCGGCCGTGATCTCGGCGGCGCCCTGGCGGCCTATCAGCGTCACTTCGGAGCCCACGGCCGCGTCCCGGGCGTCGGTCACGTCCACCATCGTCATATCCATCGTAACATTGCCCACCACGGGGCAGCGCGCCCCGCCGACCAGCGCCTGCGCGCCCGTGAACCGCCTGATGTAGCCGTCGCCGTAGCCCACGGGCAGGGTGGCTATCTTCATCGGGCGTGGCGCCCTGAAAGACTTGTTATAGCTTATATAGGTCCCCTCGCGCACGGTCTTTATGAAAACTATTCTGGTTTTCCAGGACAGGACCGGCTCGAACCCGTCCATCAGGCCGTAGGCGGCCAGCCCGGACCATATCGTAGCGGCTGCGCGGGAAGTTCAGCAGCGCGGCTGAATTGGCGGCGTGCTTTATTATGTCCTTCACGCCGGCGGCGGCCAGCCCGGCCACGGTCTCGTCGAAAAAGCCGAGCTGCGCGGCGGTGAATCCGGGGTCGGTGTCGGCGCTGGAAAGATGGGTGTAGAGCCCGGCGGCGGAGGCGGTTTTTGAGCCGGCCAGCTCGGAAAATATCTTCAGGACGGCGGGCCGGCGGGCGCCTATCCTGCCCATACCGGTCTCCAGTTTCACGTGGCAGTCGGCCTTCTTGCCCAGCTTGCGCGAGGCCGCCGCCACCTGCCGCGCGGCGTCCAGGCTCGAGATGGTGATTATCAGGCCGGCGTTTATGGCCTCGACGAAGCTTTCGAACGGGTAAAGGCTGCCCAGCACCAGCACCGGCAGGCGCACCCCGGCCGCGCGCAGGGCCAGCCCTTCCTCGACGGAGGAGACGCCGAAGCCCCAGGCCAGTTTCTCCCGCTCCGCGAACGAAGCGGCCGCGGCCGCGCCGTGGCCGTAGGCGTCGGCCTTGACCACGAACATCAGCTTCACGCCGGGTCCGACTGTCTTTTGGAGCTTGAGGAGGTTGTTTTTAAGGGCGGAAAGCTTTATCTCGGCCCAGGTGGGCCTAAGGGATATATGCATACTTGGAAACCGGGGACATACCTTGCGGCAAGGTGTGTCCCCAATGCTTGAGACCTCAAACCTTTGGCTACAGTACGGCTGCTTCTTCCGCTATGTCCGAGGTGCCGGGCATTGCTTCGTTGTCGAATCTGGTGTATTCCGAGAAGAAGTTCAGGTCCACGTCGCCTACCGGGCCGTTACGCTGCTTCGCTATTATGATCTTGGCCTTGTTCTTCAGCAGGGGGTCTTCGCGCTTGTAATATTCTTCCCTGTGTATGAGCGCCACCACGTCGGCGTCCTGTTCCAGCGAGCCGGATTCCCGCAGATCGGAGAGCTGGGGCCGGTTGCCTTCCCGGTTCTTGTCCTCGCTGCGCCGGTTGAGCTGTGAAAGGGCCATCACCGGTATCTTGAGCGTTCTGGCCAGGTCCTTCAGCAGCCGCGAGATCTCGGACACTTCCTGCTGGCGGTTCTCCAGCCGGCCCGTGCCCCTGATGAGCTGCAGGTAGTCTATGATGATGAGGCCTAAAGTCTTGTTCTGCGCCTTCAGCTGGCTTATCAGCTTGCGGGTGCGGGCGCGGATGTCCAGGATATTCATCCCGGGGGTGTCGTCTATCCAGAGCGGGGATTCTGAGATGGCGGCCGAATAGCGCGTCAGGTCGGTCCAGGATTCCCTGGGGAAGACCCCTTTGCGCGTGCTGGACAGGTTCACCCGCGCCGCGGAGCAGAGCAGGCGCTGGAAGATGGCGTGCTTGTCCATTTCCAGGGAGAACATGGCCACGGGGACCTTCTTTTCCACGGCCGCGTGGTAGGCCATGTTCAGCGCCATGGCGGTCTTGCCCTGGCTGGGGCGGGCCGCCAGTATGATGAGGTCGGACGGCTGCAGGCCGCAGGTCATCGTGTCGAATTTATAGAAACCGGTCGGGACGCCGGTCACGTCGGTCTGGTTCAGGTGGAATTTCTCTATCCGGTGCAGCACTTCGGGCGCCAGCTCGCTGGCCGCGAAAAAGCCGTGATCGGTGTTCTTCTGGGCCACCTGCAGCACCTGCTCCTGCGCGTAGTCCAGGATCTGCTCCACTTCCTCGTCGTTGGTGAAGGATTTCTCTATCACCGTCGTGGAGACCCTGATCAGCTCGCGGAGCAGCGCCTTTTCCTTCACCAGCGTGGCGTAGGCCTGCGTGTGCGCGGCGGTGGAGACCTTGTCCATCAGGTCGGCCAGGTATTTCTGGCCGCCCAGCTCGTCCAGGCGGTTGCTCTTCTTGAGCTCGTCGGTCAGCGTCACCAGGTCCACCGGCTGGTTGCGGTTGTAAAGCTCGGTGATGGATTCGAAGATCTTGCGGTGCACGTCGCTGTAAAAGTGTTTGGACTGCACTATCTCGGAGACGGTGTCGATGACTTCCTTCTCGATCAGCATGGCCCCCAGGACGGCCATCTCTGCTTCTATGGAATGCGGCGGCACTTTTGTGTAGGACATAGGATTGGCAAGGGGTACGGGGGGTCGAAAGCCGGAGCCGGGGACGGCGCGCGTCCCGCGG
>CAZJUL010000047.1:0-1028 GCA_964549095.1 uncultured Elusimicrobiaceae bacterium | reverse complement strand
CGCGGCTTCCGGCCGGACCGCTTCCAGCTTACTTGTTCTGGGCGGTGACTGTGATCTTGACCTTGGCTACGATGTCGGCCTTCAGGGCTATCTCGACCTCGAAGGCGCCGACGGCCTTGATGGAGGCCGGCAGCTTGATCATGTCCTTGTGGACCTCGATGTCGGCGGCGGCGAGGTTCTTTATGATGTCGCTTTTCGCCACGGAGCCGAACATGGTCCCGGCCTCGTCCACGGGGCGGGAGAAGGACAGCGTTACGGCGGAGATCTTTTTGGCGAGCTCGGCCAGCCCGGCGTTCTCGGTGGAGATGCGCTTGGTGCGCTTGGCTTCGCTGTTCTTCCAGGCCTTCATGGCGCCTTCGGTGGCTATCTCCACCAGGCCCCTGGGGATCAGGTAGTTCCGGCCGTAGCCGTCGCGTATCTGTTTCACTTCGCCGCATTTGCCGAGATTGTGCACGTCTTTTTTAAGTATGACTTTCATTGAGTGACCCCTTGCAGAGAATACCCCGGGCGGCAAACCGGTGCGCGGCCGCGCGGGCGCTGAACGGACCGAATTTTTCCGGGCGCTTACCCGGAGTACGGCAGAATGGCCAGGTTCCTGTTGATCTTTATCGCGCGCGTCACCTGGCGCTGGTGCTTGGCGCACACGCCGGTGATCCGGCGGGACAGGATCTTGCCGGTCTCGGTGCAGAAGCTCTTGACTATCTGCACCTGCTTGTAATCGATGTGGGCGATCTTTTCCGCGCAGAGCCGGCAGACCTTGCGCCGGGGGGCGAAACGCCCTCTGCCGCCGCCGTGGCCGTAGGGGCGCCGTCCTTCGTCGGGGCGGTGGGGCATTGCGTGCCTGGGGGCCGGCGCGCCGGGATTGGGCTGGCTGTTGGGTTCAGGGGTCATATTTCGTTTCTCCTTTGAATTTTAAAACGGAACTTCGTCTATGCCGGCGGCGCCGGACGCCTTGCCGGCGGTGTCGGCCTCGGCGGTATCGCCGGGCTCCACCGTTTCCGGCGGCGCGTCGGCTTCGCCGGGGGCGG
>CAZJUL010000046.1:7657-13630 GCA_964549095.1 uncultured Elusimicrobiaceae bacterium | reverse complement strand
GGTGAAGAAGAAGAAAAAGCGCCCCGCCGCTGACCAGGGCGAAAATCCGCCCGGCCCGGCTGAAGGCGCCGCCCCCGGCGAAGAGGAGCCCGGCACCACTATGGTGGACAATGAGCCGTCCGCCGACCCGGCCGCGCCCGCGAAGAAGAAAAAGAAAATTATAAAGAAGAAGGCGAAGGCCCCCCAGGCCGCGCCCCCGGCTGAAGCGGCCCCCGAAGAAGAGCCCGCCGGCGATGACGGCCCGCCTCCGGGAGTCCCGGAAGAAGAGGAAGGCGGCGACGCCGGCTCGTACCCGTAGGGGAGTGATGAGGAGGGGGTTGGCGGATTTGCGGAAGATTTGAGTTTCTCTTGCGGTATTCCTTGCCGGCCCGCGGTATACTATATGGGGGGGCGGTTTTGCTTAACAGCCATATGAAGACCATACTCAGCGCCGCGCTTGCCGGGCGGAAGAGATTCCGCCGCGGCATCACGCTGGTGGAAATGATGATCTCGGTGGCCATCATGTCCATCGGGATGCTGGGGATGATAGGGTCCTTCAAATACCTGAACGTGGGCATACAGACGGCCAAACAGAAATCTCTTGCCAATAATATCGCGCAGGAGAAGATGGCCTACATCAAGAATAAATCCTATTACCGGGTGATGGTGACCACCAGGACCCCGGACCTGCCGGACGCCAATTTCACCCCCGCTATGGTCTATGACCTGGCCCCGAACGGCGTGGAGAACATTACCGTGGGCGGGATCTCTTTCGAGAGGCGGATACTTATTACGAAGGTCAGTGAAGACCCCACCACCGGCGATCTTGTCGAACACAGCTGGAGCTCCCCGGACACCGGCCTGAAGCAAGTGACGGTGTCCGTGGTCTGGCAGGAGCGGGGAGACTGGAAGAAGCTGGAGCTCAGGAACCTGGTGGACAACCCGGAACGCACCAACCTCAGCGCCACCTTCAGCGGCAAGGTCTACGAAGGCGCCACGATGGCCAATATAGAGGGCGCGACGGTGCGCGCGCAGGAGAACCCGTCGAAGTACGGGGAGACCGATGTTTCCGGCGATTACCTCTTCGTCATAGAGCCCGGCAGCTACACCCTGATGGCTTCAAAGGACGGCTACTTCCCGCTCACCCGGGCTAACACCGGGATCGAGTCCTCGGAAACCATGGAGGACCAGGACTTCGCGCTGACCAAGATGTCCAGTGGGACCGTACGGAGCAGCTACGGGGCCTTTATCAGGGACCACCTGGTCATCAGCATGATAGTCGCCTCGACCATAATGGTCAATGGCGTGGATATAGAATTTGTCGAGCTCTATAATCCCACGACGTGGCCGATAAACATCTCCGACGGGGGGAGCGGTAACGACATTAGGCTCAGGTATTACGGGGAATCCGGGGCTTCTCAGGACGTGGACGAATTCCAGCTCTCTTACATCTCCACTTTCGTGGGCCCGGGCAGGTATTATCTGATAGCCAACTCCTTCCCGTTGACCGTGGGCGGCGGGTCGCCCGTCACCGATGCGCTGTACGCCGCGCAGAACGGCACCGCCTTCGGCGGCAAGTGCACCTGGGACGCCGTGACCGGCATGGACTGCATCAGGACGCTGAAGGCCGGCGCCATAGAGATCTCCCATCCCGCGGGCGGCGTGATAGACAGGATCGGCTGGTCGCATAACAGCGCCGCGAAGACGCCGACGGTTTACGAGGGCAGCTATTTCTCCAACTGGCTGGGCTTCCCGGGCAATTCCCAGATCATGCGCAACACGGGCTATGGCTGGCTGGGCTCCAATACTGGCCGCGCCTGGGACACGAACAACAACAGCTCGGACGGCATGTGGCTGACGATGAACTATCAGCCCTACGGGACGCTTTCCGGCGCCAAGACCTCCTCCCTGACCGGCACGCCGGCGGCCGGCGCCATGGTCTTCGCCGACGACACGCTCTCCGCGCCGGTCACGGTGGGCACCACCGGGTGGTTCGTGCTGCCCAGCGTGTCCACCGGCTCCTGGACCGTATACGTCACCTCGGGCTCCCTGTTCACCAGCACCGGCACCTTCAGGGTGGCCAGCGACGGGGTCAATGTCCTGCTGCCGAGCTCCAATATTATCCTGGGCACCGCGACGCTGTACGGTTTCGTGACGGGTACCGTGACCGGTATGGAGGGCGCGGCGCTGCCCGGGATCAAGATATATTCCGCCGGCACGCCCCAGGTAACCACCCGTTCCGACGGCAGGTATACCCTCCCGGCGGTGGCCGGCGTCACCACCGTCATAGCTAATTTCCAGAACCAGGAGCCCTCTTACCTGGAGTTGTCCTCAATGAACGTCACGGTGGCGCTGGGCGGGGTAACGCCCGGCATAGATTTCGCGCTCAGCTTCGGCGGCAAGATACGCGGCCTGATCACCACCAACGGCGTGGACCCCCTGCCCGGCGTCCCGGTGGTGGCGCTCAAGGACGGGGTAGAGCAGGGCAACGGCATCAGCGGCGACGACGGTTATTTCACCGTCTCCGGCTCCGGCATCTCCACGGGCACCTATGTGGTGGAGCCGCAGCTGGAATCCAGCGAAACCTGCCTGCCTTCCAGCACCACCGTAGTCCTGGATACCGGCGAGGTAGCCTGGTCTTCCACCTACACGGTAAGCGGGGCCTACGGCTACATCACCGGAAAGGCCACCACGGGCAGCCCTACCGGGCCGGCCATAACCACCGGCGTGCTGATCTACGCCAGCACCACGCCCATCGCCGGCGACCCGCCCGCGATAAACTCCGCTTTGAGGGGCGCTACGCAGCCCTATTACGCCGCCTCTACCGACGCCACCGGGATATACACCATATCCGTCAAGGGCGGCTACACCTACAACCTTTACGCCTGGTACACCACCTGGAACGGCGTTGTCCCGACCGTCACGCGAAAAAAATACGAGGCCGCGGACGCGTTCTCGGTCGATCCCAATGGAACGGTGACAAAGGATTTTTTCTGGTAGCCGTAATATGAACACGCCGAACTCAAATAAGCGGGCGCAAAAATTGCCTGCCGGCAGGCAGGCAGGCAACCGCAGTTTTCAGGCGAAAGCGGGCTATACCCTGATGGAGCTGATGGTAGTGGTGGCTATCATGGGCGTGGTCCTCATATCAGCGCCCAAGATGTTCACCGGCATCTACCGCTTCATCGCCCTCGCCTCCGCCCGCGCGGAGATACAGAAGAATTCCCGCGCAGCCCTGTCGAACATGAACAGGGACATAAGGCAGGCCCAGGCCACCTCCATAGTCATAGACCAGCTGGCCGGCCAGCCGCCGCATTCCAGGATAACCTTCACCAAGTTCACCGCCTCAGGCGGCACGCAGAGCGTCTCCTATTACCAGAAAGGCAAGCAGCTTTTCATCAGCACGGGCGGGGCCGCCGGCAAGCTGGCTTACGACAGTCTCCGCTACATAGCCTTCACTTACCCGGAGACCACGGATCCCACCATCCTTTCCATCTCCGTCACTTTCGAAAAGGCCACCTACGAGGGCGGCACGAAGGCCCTGCAGATGGCCGTTGAAAAGGTCAGGGTAATGAACTGAGCCGAGATATGACCAATAACCGCCCGATACTCTTTAAACCTGCCCGCCTTCGGCGGGGGCAGATGGCTATAATGATGGTGCTGACCAGCCTGCTGTTCCTGCTTATAATGATCCCGCTGATAGACCTCTATGTCAAGAATGAGGCCAAGTGGTCGGTCAAGGAAAAAAAGAGCACCACCGCCTTTCACCTGGCCGAGGCCGGCGTGGACAGGGCCCGCTGGAAGCTGAAGGAAACCGACCAGATGTGGGTGACCACCTCCACCGGCACCATCCCGGGCTATAATTTCGACAAGTCCTACGGCGACGTGGCGGGCGGCACCTACGCCATAAAGATCACCTCCGACGCGGTGGACCCGGACAAGAGGGTGGTGGAATCCGTGGGCAGGGATTCTTCCACCAACGAGATGCGCAAGATAAAGGCCGTCTTCATCAACCGGGCCGCCGTGGACTTCTCCGCGCGCGCCGAGAACCAGGCCACCAACACCGGCGGCAACGACCACGTGGAATGGGGCCCCATCTACGCCGGCGTCTCCATCAACGCCACAGCCCGGACCTACCCCCGGTTCTTCAGCGCGGCCCACGTAACGCCGCAGGACGGCGGCTCCACCACCGCCGGCACCGACGACATTTACTGGTGGTCCTATTACGACATACCCCCTACCCCGAAGGTCAAGTTCAGCGTTTACCTGGCCTCGGCCCAATGGTTCAACGACCACGGCGTCGCCTCCCCCAAGGGCTGCGGCAGCGGCAATAAGAAAAACCCCGGTACCTATTATATAGCCGGGGACGCATCGTTCGAGGATTGCCGGGACGAGAACGACCGGACTTACTACATTACCGGCGACGCCACATTCAAGTCCGGCTCCGATCAATTCATCCGTGGGACCATGATAGTCCTGGGTTCGATAAATATAGTCGGCAGCGGCGGCGCCAGCGGCGCCTATAACGCGCGGCTGCCGCCGGAGGCCTGGATGGAATACGGCAACGCCTGGGCGCATTACCTGACCTTCGACCCGACCTGCCCCCACGCGACCTACGCCAGCGCCGTCGCCGCGAGCTACCTGGCCACGGGTAAAACCTACTATCTTAATACCGTCATGCTACACGGCTTCATCTACACCGGCGGCAGCCAGGGCCTGAACGGCGGCGGGAACTGCAATATAAACGGCTCCATACTGGCCGGCGTGAACACCACTATGAGCACTTCCGGCTTCTGTCTCTGGTTCGACGACCAGGTGGCCACCCAGATACAGCTTTCCGGCATAGACATAGACCTTTTCTCCTGGTATGAAGTGCATCCTTCCTGGCCTTCGGGCATATAAGCGGCCGGGCAGCCAGGCGTAACCCGACATAATGAAATCCAATAGTTTTTCAATAGAGCTCGCGGGGTTGACCGCGGGCTTCGTATTTGCGGACGGCGGCAGGGCGCCGGCCGCCTTTAAAAAAAGATACAGGCCTTTCACCGGCCGGGGCGAACCGGATATTTTATTCGAAGTAAGTTTCAAGCGGGGCCGGCAGGGCCCTTACCGGCCGGCGGTTTCCGCCGAAGAAAAGGCCGTCAGGCTTAAAAGGGGGGATTTTGACTGTGTTTTTGACGCCGGAACAGGCGCGGGGCGTCTTACCTGCCGCCCGGCCCCCCAGAGTTTCGATTCCTTCCTGCGCGCCTTCTGGAGCCGCGCGCTGCTGCGGGCCGGCGGCATGATGCTGCATTCCGCCGGGCTGGTAAAAAAAGGCAAAGCGTATCTTTTTCTGGGCAGGTCGGGGGCCGGCAAATCCACACTGTCCCGGCTGGCCGCGGCCGCGGGCGCCGAAATTATAAGCGACGAGATCAACCTGCTGCGGGCGGCGAAAGGCCGCTTCCGGGTTCACGGCTCTCCGTTCTGGGGGGAAATGCGTTCCGGCGGCAGGCAGGGCGGCTGGCCGCTCGGCGGGGTTTTCCTGCTGCAAAAATCCGGTATCAACGGGCTTTCCGCGTGTTCGAAACCGGAAGCCCTGCGCCTGCTCCTGCGCTGCACGGTAAACTTTTCCCGGGACGCGGCGGACGCCGCCCGGGCGCTGGATAACGCCGCGCGCCTGCTGGCCGGCGCGCCGCGGGCCCGGCTGGCATTCACGAAAAAGAACGCCGGCTTTATGGGCCTTATTCCGCAAGTGTCAAGCATTGGGGACACACCTTGCCGCAAGGTATGTCCCCGACGGGAACTTTTTCTTTAGGTATCTAGCATTGGGGACACACCTTGCCGCAAGGTATGTCCCCGACTCTATGCTGACTTTTGCGATCTATTCTCTTTTTTTTCTGTCCGGCGCGGCCGCGCTGGTCTACGAGCTGCTCTGGGTGCGCTCAATGTCGCTTTTCCTGGGGCACAGCCAGTGGGCCGTCTCCGTGGTGGTGGCGGCTTTCATGGCCGGACTGGCCC
>CAZJUL010000046.1:1623-7647 GCA_964549095.1 uncultured Elusimicrobiaceae bacterium | reverse complement strand
GGGGGGCTGGGCGGGCGGCCGGGCCGACGACGCCGCCCCGCCCCGGCGCCTGCCCCTCCTCTACGCCGGGCTGGAGGCCGGTATCGCGGTTTACGGACTGGCCTTCCCCTTACTTATCGCCGCCGCGCAGAAAGCCGCACTGGCCGCGGGCCTGATGTCCGCCCCGCAATGGCTGCAGGCCCTGGGGTGGTTGCTCGCCGGTTTCGTGCTGGTGCTGGTCCCCACCGCCCTGATGGGCGCCACCTTCCCAGTTTTCGTCCGCTGGTTCGGTTTCGGCGGCGCGGATAAGGATAAGGAAGAGGCCGGGCGGAACGCGGGGCGGTCCGCTGGGCTGGTCTACTGGATGAACACGGCCGGCGCCGTGTGCGGCGTGCTGGCCGCCGGCTTCTTCCTGGTGGAACGCCTGGGAATGGGCGCTTCCTACAAAGCCGCTGCTGCGGCCAACCTGGTTTGCGCCCTGCTGGCCCTGGCCATAAGCCGCTGGGGGGTAAAAGCCTTAAGGGAAGGGCCTCCGGCGCCCGTGCCCGCACGGGCCCCCGGCTTCCTGGAAATGACCGGGGACCAGGCGGCGGCCTGCGCCCTGCTTTTCATCTCCGGCTACGCCGCCCTGGCGGCGCAGCTGGCCTGGAGCCGGTCACTGGCCCTCGTCATAGGCTCCTCTACCTACGCCTTCACCGTCATCCTGGCCGTATTCCTGCTGGGCCTGTCCAGCGGGGGCGGCCTGGCCGGTTTCGTCTTCGGCAGGCGCAATCCCGGCTGGGGCGCCGTTGCGGCGGGGGCCCTGGCGGCCGCGGGCGGGCTGTGCCTTTCGCTCTCTATCCAGAATTATCTCCCGCTCCTCCTGACCCGGCTTTACCCTTTCTATTTCAGCGGGAAGATACCGCTGGCGGCCATACACCTGCTGCTGGCCGCGCTTTCCATTTTCCCGGCCGCGGCCTGCATGGGCTTCCTCTACCCCGCCCTGATGGGGGCCGGGGGCGCCGGCGGTGCGGCGGCAGGGCGGGAGATAGGCCGGTACACGGCCGTGAACACGCTCGGCTGCATAGCGGGAGCCCTGGCCGCGGGGTTCTCGCTGATACCCCGGCTGGGGATAGAGCGGACCCTGGTCCTGGCCGCCCTGCTCTACCTGCTGGCGGGGCTGGCGGCCCTTTACCTTTCGCGGGCGCCGCGGCGCCTGGCCTGGCTGATCCTGGCCCCGGCTCTGGCGGCCGCCGCGCTGCTGGCTTACCCGAAGTGGGACCCCTGGGCGCTGTCCAGCGGGGCCTACCTGTACACCCATAAGTTCCGCGGCGTGAAGACCTACGGCGAATTCCTCGCCCGCGCCGGCCGGGATGAATTGCGGATACTGCTGCACAAGGACGGGGCCTTCGCCACGGTCACCGTTCTCGACGATTCGGACAGGGAACGCTTCCTGCGCGTTAACGGCAAGAGCGACGCCTCCAACAACAAGGTTGATATGGGCACACAGCTGCTGCTGGCCTATGTGCCGCGGGTGCTGCTCGCCGGCGACCTCAAGAGCGCGCTGGTGGTGGGCCTGGGCAGCGGCGTCACGGCCGGCGCACTGGCGGCCATGCCGGAGATAAGGGAGGTGGACTGCGTAGAGATAGAGCCGGAGGTGGAGCGCGCCGCGGCTCTCTTCAGCGGCATCAATAAGGGCGTGCTGGACAGCGACAAGTTCAAACTGGTCCGCACCGATGCGCGGCACTTCCTCACCGGCTCCCGCAAGAGCTACGACCTTATCCTCTCGGAGCCTTCCAACCCCTGGATGGCCGGCGTGGCCTCACTCTTCACCAGGGAGGCCTTCTCGCTGGCGAAGGCGCGCCTCTCCCCCGGCGGGATCTTCTGCCAGTGGATGCACGATTACTCCATGTCCCCCGAGGATTTCAGGATGGTGGTGAACACCTTCGCCTCGGTCTTCCCGCACATGATGCTGTTCAGCGCGGCCGGCGGCGATTACCTGCTGGTCGGTTCGCCGGCCGAAATAACGCCCGACTACGCGCGCGTCCGGTACCTGCTGGGCACGCGCCCGGAGATGCTGTCGGACCTGGCGTCGCTGGGCCTGGGCGATCCTTTCGTGTTCCTGGCCGCCACTTTCCTGCTGGACGACGCCGCGGCGCGGGCCTACGCCGAGGGCGCGCCGCTGCACGCGGATGACCGGATGACGCTGGAGTTTTCCGCGCCCCGCCACCTGCACGACACTTCCGGGATGCAGGTGGAGCTCAGCATCGCGCGGGTCCGGCACAGGATACTGCCGGACCGCCTGGCCAATTTCTCCCCGAAAGCCGCGCAGCTGGAGGAGCTCTACCTGCGGGCCGGCGAGGCCGCCATGGGCGTTTTCGGCGTCTTCACGGTGGAACCGTTCTTCCACAAGGTGCTGGAGGCCAGCCCCGGGAACCCGCGCGCCCTGACCGGGCTGGGGCGCGCGGCCCTGCTGGTCAGGGATATGCGCAGGGCGGAAGAGTATTTTAAGAAGGCGACGGAATCCGCCGTGCCGCACCCGCCGGCCTACCTGGCCCTGGGCGGGTATTACGCGGTCAGCGGGCAGGCGGAAAAGGCCCTGGACTGCCTGGAAGCCGGCGTGCGGCGCATCCCGGGCGACCCGGGTCTGACGCTGGCCCTGGCCGAATTTTACGAAGCCACCGCGCGGCCGAACAAGGCGAGGGAGCTGTTGAAGCGCCTGGCGCCCGGCTCCTTCCGCGACCGGGCCCAGCTGCAGGCTTTCGTCCAGATCTCGGAGCGGCTGAAGCCGGCCGCCAAGTAAGCGGCGGAGGTTTTTAGTATAATCTGGATATGTCTTGTACCGTTAAAAAGGGCCTCGCCTACCGGAAGATCGACGGCTTGATGTTTGTTGTGGACGCGGCCGGGGAGCGCCTGCACGAGCTGAATCAGACCGGCTCGCTGATCTGGGAAGGCCTGGCGGCCGGCAAGAGCGAAGCCGGCCTGGCCGAAGCCGTCCGCGCGGAATTCGAGGTGGATGAAAGAACGGCCAGGGGCGATGTGTCCGCTTTTGTCGCGGAGCTGTCGAAAGCGGGGCTGATAATTCCAAAGCCCTGAACCGCGGATCGATAAAATCCCTCTTTCTTCCCCCTTTATGAAAAGGGGGATCAGAAGAAATATGAAAAAAAAGAAACCTTACGTTAAGCCCGCTATAAAGAGCGAAAAAATATTCGAAACCGCTGCGCTGGCCTGCGGGAAATGCAAAACCAGCGTCACCAAACAGTCCGCCTGCACCAGCCTCAAGACCAATTCCTGATGAAAGCTTTCAGGCTGGAAGGCAGCAGCATGAAGCCGCTTTTCAAAGCCGGCGACATCGCGCTTGTCCGTCCCTTCCGCCCGGGTGCTTCATCCGCCCTCCTTTCCCCCGGCGATTGCGCCGTTTACAAGTATGAAGGCCGCACCCTGCTGCACCGCGTCATCGGTACGGAGGAAAAAGGCGCCTGGCTTTCCGACGACGCCGGCCGCCTGAAGCCGCATTTGGTTCCGTGGGAGAGGATAGAGGGGGGCGTGGTTTCCCGGAACCCGCTGAAGAAAGGCCGCATCGGCCTCGGCTACGCAAAATTACGGCGGTTTTTGTCCCGCAATGTCCACTGAGCTGATAGACAGGCTTACCCTCCTGACGCTTGAAAAGAACATCCCCCTGGTAGGGACGGTGGAGCTCACCCGCCGCTGCCCCTGCCGCTGCGCGCACTGCTACCTGCCGGAAACGCAGGGCAGGAAAAAAGCCGCCGCCGCCAGAGAACTTTCCGCCGAAGGGTGGAAGGCCGTTTTCAAACAGCTGGCGGACAGCGGCTGCCTGTTCCTGATCTTTACCGGCGGGGAGCCGCTGCTCAGGCCGGACTTCGCCGCTATCTGCGCGCACGCGGCCGCCCTTAATTTTGATATCAGGGTGTTCACCACGGGCTTTGGCCTCACGGACCGGCTGCTGGCTGAACTGGAAGGGAAGAACATCTCGGCTTTCGAGCTCAGCTTCTACGGCAGGGCGGAGACGCACGATGCCGTCACCCGGCGGCCCGGCTCTTTTGAAACTACCCTTTCAGCCGCAAAAAAGCTGAAAAAAAGCGGCTTCAAAGTGAAGCTGAAAATGCCGCTGATGAAAGCCAATTGCGGCCAGGTTGATTACCTTATGCGCCTTTGCGCCAGGCACGGCTTCGGGTACAGCTTCGACCCGGTAATAGCGCCGGCTAACGACGGGAGAAAAGAGACGCTGAAACTGCGGGCGTCAGCGGAGGCGCTGGAGCGGGTGTATAGGGACCCGCGCCTGAACGGCCCCGCTATAGACCTGCTGAAAGCCGGCGCGACATATCCGGATTTCTTCTGCGGCGCGGGCAAGGCCGCGTTCAGCGTTGATCCTTACGGGCGGCTTTACCCCTGCCTGCAGATCCCGGTACCGCTGGGAGACCTGAAAAAAACCCCTTTCGCCCGCCTCTGGAAAAATTCGCCCTGGCTGAAAAAATGGCGGGGCGCTAAACTGTCCGACCTTAAAGAGTGTTCTGCCTGCCGCTATGAACCCGTCTGCAGCCGCTGCCCCGGCATCAGCCTGCTGGAAGAAGGCGACCTGATGGCGCCCAACAAGCCGGCCTGCGCTTTCGCGAAAATAAGCCATTCCCTCTCCCTGAAAGGCCGCGCCATCAAGGCACAATAAATGGGGACAGGCTACTTTATCTAAATAAAGTAGCCTGTCCCCATTATTTTTAAAAAGTAGCCTGTCCCCATTTCCCTTGACAACGGCAATAGGTCTGCTATACTTTAGATGGTAAACGGCGTAGTTATGCGCAAATAGCCGGGCGGCTATTTATTTTTTGACTTCTCATCGGATACGTTTAGTCCAAAGCATTGGGGACACACCTTGCCGCAAGGTATGTCCCCGACCTTCCAGAATCAGCGGAGAAGAGGGCCACCGATCATGGTAAAAATAAATAAAACGCTCGCTTACGGCCTGGCCTGCCTGCATTACCTGGGCGAGAACGAATCGCGCGAGTGGCTGAAGGTTTCCGAGATCTCCCGCAGGCAGAACCTGCCGGGCGCCTACTGCAACAAGGTGCTGCAGGCCCTGGTGCGCGCCGGACTCGTGGAATCGCAGAAAGGCAAGGGCTACCGGCTGAACCGGAAGCTGGACGACATAAACGTCTGGGA
Source organism: uncultured Elusimicrobiaceae bacterium (assembly GCA_964549095.1). Lineage (GTDB taxonomy): Bacteria > Elusimicrobiota > Elusimicrobia > Elusimicrobiales > UBA9959 > JAHJSU01. The sequence continues at coordinate 2,514 of CAZJUL010000046.1, read as the reverse complement.
GCTGATGGAAGCGCTTACCTTTAACCACGCCCCTGAGGCCGGCAAGAAAGAGCTGACGATAAAGCTTTATGAAACCCTCCGGGAAGAGGTCAACCACTGGCTGGTGGGCCTGACCGTGAAGGACATAGTGGAGATGATGAAAGCGGAAGAAGGGCGCAAGAACACGGAAACGCGCGGAAAAGGGACTGCCGAGTAGCGGGAAGAGTTCGGGACCGGCGGCCGGGCGCGCCGGTGTTCGAGGGCGGGCAATGGGGTTTATGAGCTTTTTGAGAGCTGAAAAGAAAGCAAGCGTTAAATGCGGAGCGGATCCGCGCGCGTTCGCTTTTTCCCTTTCCCTCCCCCTTCGCCCCTCGTATTTAATGTTCCTGGTGTTCTTAGCCTTTGTCCTTTATCCCGCTTCCCTGTTGCGCGCCGCGACGAAGATATACCTGAACAGCTCCGTTTCGGACCTGAACCCGGGCGCCGACGACGAAAGGGATATCACGGCGTCCGCCGGTTCGTCGGTGTTTACCTGCACTATGGATACCCTGGCCGGGCCGGTCACTCCGCCCACCGCCACGACGCAGATGACGGTCTCTGCCGGCGGGGCGGCGCTGACCTGGCTCAGCAAGCCGCTGGGATAACCACCAACGCGGAGCTGGGCACCACTTCCGCCGTCAGGAACTGGCCCAGGACCCCGACCTCCACCGCCCTGTCCAACAGGGACAGGCTGGCGGTCAGAATTTACATGGACGACGGCAGCGGCGTCACCATGACCTCCGGCAAGGCGGTCTCCGCCGTGGTCAACGGGCCCACCGGCGGCGCCAGCGGGGATTCCTGGCTGCAGGTGACGGAAACCCTGAAGCCGGCCTACCCGGCCGTCACCACGCCGCTGACTTCCGTGGGCGCCTA
>CAZJUL010000046.1:0-1613 GCA_964549095.1 uncultured Elusimicrobiaceae bacterium | reverse complement strand
CCCCGGCGCCACCGGCTATCCCCTGGCCTCTTCCATCAATTCCGGCGCTGCGCCTGCGCCCGTGTATAATACCGCCGACGCCGTCGGCGAGGGCTCCCTCAGCGCAACGCTGGACACGCCGGCCCTGAGTCCCAACACGACCTATTACCTGTTCGCGCGGACCAACGGGATGAGCACTTCAAGCTCCTGGGCGGCCTGGCCGGCTACCGCCACCCTGGCCAACCAGCCGGCATCGCCGGCGGTCAGCGGCGTCGCCGAAACCGGCATGATCTTCGGCTGGTCCAGGAACTTCAACCCCGACCTGGTCACGCGGTACCGGGTGCTGAGCGCCACCGTGACGGACCCGTCCACTTTTCCCGCCGGCGCGGTGGTCATTACTTCCGATACTTACAGCCTGTCGCAAAGCTCTTCGGGCCTGGCGCCCAATACTACCTATTATTTCCAGGTTGCGGCTATAAACCATAACGGGGTAGTAACGAATTACACGGCCACGCTGGCCACCGCTACGCTGGCAAATCCCCCGTTATTTTCAGCTTTCTCGGGCGTAGCCGCGAATACCGCGAATTTCAGCTGGACGCAGAACAGCAACCCGTATCCCGGCACGCTGTTCAGGGCGCTCAGTTCCACGGTGACGGACCCGTCCACCTTCCCGGCCGGCGCGGTGGTGGTGGCCTCCGATACCTACAGCCTGTCGCTTACCACCGCCGGCCTGGCCGCGGACACCACCTATTATTTCCAGGCGGCGGCCGTCAACAGGAACGGGGTGGTTACCGCTTACACGGCCACGCAGAGCACGGCTACGCCGCCGGCGGCGCCGGCCTTCGCGAACTTCACGGATGTCGCCGCCGGCGCCATAAGGTTCAACTGGTCGCCGGGCGTAAATCCAAACCCGGGCACGAAGTACCGGGTGTACGTCTCCACGGCTCCGGACCCGCTGAACCCCGGCGCGGGGCAGGTGGTGACCACCTCGGACACTTATAATATATACCTCAGCTCTTCCGGGCTTTCAGCGGATACCACCTATTACTTCCGGGTGGCGGCGCTGGGCAAGAGCGGGATCAACACCGCCTACACGGCGGCGCAGGGCACGGCCACGCTGCTGGGCTTCGACCCGGTGTTCACGAATTTCACCGGCGTGGGCAGCGGGGCCATACAGTTCGACTGGGACCCCAACGGCAACCTGGACCCGGGTACGCTTTACCGGGTGTATGTTTCAACAGCCGGCGACCCGCGTAACCCTGGTACGGGGCAGGTGGTAACGACTTCCGATACCTATAACACTTACCTGAGTTCTTCGGGCCTTACGGCTGACACGACCTATTTCTTCAGGGTGGCCGGGCTGAACAAGAACGGCGTGGCCACGAATTATACCGAGGCCAAGGGCACGGCCACGCTGCTGGGCTTCGACCCCTTGTTCACCAATTTCACCGGCGTGGGCAGCGGGGCGATACAGTTCAACTGGGACCCCAACGGGAACCCGGATCCCGGTACGCTTTACCGGGTGTATGTGTCCACGGCAGGGGACCCGCGGAACCCCGGTACCGGGCAGGTGGTAACGACTTCCGATACCTATAACACTTACCTGAGTTCTTCGGGCCTTACGGCTGACACGA
>CAZJUL010000045.1:10866-13778 GCA_964549095.1 uncultured Elusimicrobiaceae bacterium | reverse complement strand
CCCCCTCGCAGCCCTTGGCGCAGGCGGAAAAATGCTTCAGGCTAAGCTCCAGGTCCTCTTTGAGCTTTTCGGCGTCCGCCTCCTCCTGCCAGGAGGCCTTGAGGTAAGCCTGCGCCAGGGGGAAGTCCTTGCTCCCCAGCATCCCGGATATCAGCCCGGCGCGGTAATAGGAGCTGCGCTTCGCGAACCGCTTGAAATCATCCGAATCCACGAAGGCCTTGCACTTAGCGAGCTCGGCCTTGGGTATGTTCAGGGCGTAGATGATGAACCCGCAGCCGGGGCAGTCCGGAATATGCCAGGGCCCGGGGAGGGCGCCCAGCGGCTTCATGTCCAGCCGCATTTCATATTCGGCGTCGGGCACGTCCAGCGTGGTATAGAACTCGCGCGTGCAGATCGGGCAGGCTATCTCCCGCTCTATGGACTTGGCCGCGGGCAAATTACCGGCCGACAGCAGGACCAGGGCGCACAGCAGCGAAAATATTCTCATCGTTTCAACCCTCCGTAACCGGGCGCACGGGCGCGCCCGGGCTGGCGGATCAGGCGGCCCCGTCCAGTCTGTTCTGCCGCCTTTCGGGGCCGGTAAGCTTCAGCGTGCCGCCCCTGAACATCACGCCTTCTTTGAAAACGGACAGGTATTTGCGTATCTGCGCGTGCCAGGTGTTCCAGTCGTGCGGCCATTCCGGGCCCCAGGCGTCGTGCCAGCAGGTTATGCCCTTGCTTTTCAGGAGGCCAGCCAGCTCGTAGTCCTGGTCGTTGAAGATCTCCCAGGCCCCGCCCCCGTGGGCCACCACGATATAGCCGTCGCGCAGCCTGGAAAGGAACCTCTCGTCGTTAAGCCCCGGCAGGTAGCTCAGCGGCTCGTTCAGGTAGACGCCCGCGTCCGAGTAGCCGTGCAGCTCGGTCTTCAGGCTGTAGACGCCGCTCAGGCACACGGCCGAGTCGAAATGGCCGGGGAACTTCAGGAAGAAATTAGCCGCGTGGTACGCGCCGAGGCTGTTGCCGGTGGCGATGAACTTCTCGGTGACGCCGTAGGTGTTCGAGATGAAGGGTATCGCTTCCTCCGTGATGCAGGCCTCGTACTGGGCGTGCCTCAGGGCCATCCACTCGTCGTGGACCGGCTTGTTCCACGACTCCCAGTCCCGGCCGTCCACGGAAAAGAAGGTGACGTCTCCGCGCTCTATGAAATCCGCGGCCGCGGCTATCATACCCCGGTCTTCGTAGTCCCAGAACCTGCCGCTGGAAGAGGGAAAGACCATTACGGGCTTCCCCAGCGAGCCGTAGGATTTGAACTCGAAATCCTGGCCGAGGTGCCTGCTGAAAAATTTGTGGTATTGGATGTCCATTGGCGCTCCCCTTCCGAAGCTTGACCTGGCCGCTGAAAGCCGGCCGCTTTATATTCTATAATAAAAAAATGAACTTCGTATTCCTCTCCCCGTCGTTCCCCCCGAATTACTACCACTTCTGCGCTAACCTGAAGAAGGAAGGCGTCGCCGTGCTGGGCGTGGGCGAATCCCCCCTCCACGAGCTGCGCCCCGAGCTGAGGGACTCGCTGGCCTGGTACTACCAGGTAGAGAACCTGCACGACTACGGCCAGCTGGCCGAAGCCCTGCGCTTTTTCACGGAACGCTTCGGGAAGATAGACCGGATAGATTCGCTGAACGAGTACTGGCTGGAAACGGAAGCGAAGCTCAGGAGCGAATTCGGCATTCCCGGCGTGCAGGCGGAGGAAGTGGCCGAGATACGGCATAAGTCGCTGATGAAGAAGGTCTTCGCGAAGACAGGCATACCGCACGCGCGTGGCCTGGTGGCCGCGGACGCGGCCGAGGCCCACAAATTCATCTCGCACGTAAAATTCCCCGTCATCGTGAAGCCGGACGACGGGATGGGCGCGGAGCACACCTACCGGCTGGAGTCGCCGGAGGACGTGGACAGCTTTTTCGCCGGCAAGCCCGACCGGAGCTTCATCATAGAGGAGTTCATACAGGGGGACATAGTCACCTTCGACGGGCTGGCCGGCCCTGACGGGAAGATAATTTTCTGCACCTCCCACGTGTACGGCGAGGGCGTGATGGAGTCGGTCCTGGCCGATTCTCACATCTACTACTATTCGCACCGGCAGATACCGGCGGACGTGGAAGACGCCGGCAGGAAGCTGGTAAAGGGCTTCCGCGTCAGGGAGCGCTTCTTCCACCTGGAGTTCTTCCGGCGCAAGGACGGCACCCTCTGCGCGCTGGAGGTCAATATCCGGCCGCCGGGCGGCATGACGCTGGACATGTTCAATTACGCCTGCGACATCGACATGTACGGGACCTGGGCGAAAATGATGGCCCGCGGGGAAACGCGGCTGGAGTACGAAAGAAAATACCACTGCGCCCACATCAGCAGGAAGAACCGCCTCAACTACCGCCGCACCCACGAGGAGATACTGGCCCGCTTCGGCGACCTGGTGGTCCACAACGAATCCCTTCCGCCGATGCTGGCCAGGGCGATGGGGGATTACGTCTACATAGTCCGCTCCGGGCACGCGTCCGTCATAAAGGACGCGGTGGAATTCATACAAGAACAGGCCTGACCCATGGCAAAAAGCGGCGGTAAAAAACCCGGCAGGCGCGCCGTCACAAATTCCGGCTGGCCCAGAACCGACCTGTTCACCCTTTTCAGCGAGATAGTCCGCCATATGAAGGAAGGCGTGGTACTGGTCGCCACCGGCGACCGGAAGATAGTCTACGCGAACCCGGAATTCGGCAGGCAGTTCGGCTACAAGGCCGGGGAACTCGTCGGGAAACCCGTCTTCGCCCTGAGCGCGCCCGTCGACCGGCCCCTGGACGACATAGCCCGCGATATCAAGAACACACTGCGCAGGCGCGGCGCCTGGCATGGAGATATCAAAGGCCTCCGCAAGGACGGTTCCG
>CAZJUL010000045.1:5553-10856 GCA_964549095.1 uncultured Elusimicrobiaceae bacterium | reverse complement strand
ACGGTCTTCCCCCTGCAGGGCACGGGCGACGTCCTCCTCTCGATCCACCAGGATATTACGGAACGCAAGAAAGCGGAAGACGACCTCCGGTTCCGCGCCGCGCTGCTGGACAACGCCAACGACGGCATACACGCCGTGGACATGGCGGGGAACATAATTTACTGCAATGAAACCCTGTGCAGGAAAACAGGCTACTCGCGGGAGGAACTGCTTGGAAGGTCCGCTTCCATGCTCGAATCGGCCGGCAGCGCCCGGCGCACCCGCTCCAGGATAAACGGACTGCTTGAAAAAGGTTCCTTGCAGTTCGCCCTCACTGTAGGCAGAAAGGACGGCTCCCTGTTCCCAGTGGAGATATACGCCAGGATCATGGAGCTGGGAGAAAAGAAGATCCTGATAGCCATAGACCGGGATATCACCGAGCGCCAGAAGACCGAAGAAGACCTCCGGTTCCGCGCCGCGCTGCTGGACAACGCCAACGACTGGATACACGCCCTGGACCGGGACGGCAGGATAACTTACTGCAACGACACGATGTGCAGGGAAACCGGCTATTCCCGCGAAGAACTGCTCGGAAAGAACATCTCCCTGCTGGCGCCCCACCTGCCCCGCGGCCGCTCCGGCCAGCGCATAAAGGAGATCTTCTCGAAAGGCCCCCTGGAATTCGAGACCATGGTCCGCGGCAAGAACGGACGCGTTTTCCAGTTGGAGATCCATGCCAGGACCATAGAGCTGGAAGGCATAAAAACGGTGATAGCCATGGCCCGCGACATCACGGAACGCAGGCGCATGGAAACGGCGCTGAAAGATTCAGAAGCCAATTTCCGGGATATTTTCGACAGCTCCATGGACGGCCTTCTTATCGCCGACGCCGCGACCGGCCGCTTCCTGGTGTGCAATAAAGCGATATGCGCGCTGCTCGGATACTCCGAGCGGGAGCTGCTGCTGCTTTCCGTAAAGGATATACACCCGGAAAGCGCGCTGAAGCACGTCAGGGAACAGTTCGACAGGCAGGTGCGCAAGGAGATAAGAACGGCGCCGGACCTGCCGGTAAAGAGGAAGGACGGCAGTGTTTTTTACGCAGACGTCAACTCCGCGCCTATCCTGTTCGGCGGCCGGATATGCCTGCTGGGCAATTTCAGGGACGTGACCGGCCGGAGGGAAGCGGCGCTGGCCCTTAAAAGAAGCGAAACCCTGCACAGGGCGCTCATCGACACCACGGATACCGGCTACGTCGTGATAGACGATAAAGGCAGGGTGCTGGACGCCAATAAAGAATATGTGCGCTTTACCGGCTGCGCGCGCCTGAGCGATATACGCGGCAGGTCGGTCCTCGAATGGACCGCGCCGTACCACCGGAAAAGGAACGAGGAGGCGGTGCGGGCCTGCGCCCGGGACGGCCAGGTCAGGAACCTCGAGATAGACTATATCCGCAAGGACGGCGGAACGGTCCCGATAGAGATCAACGCCACCGTGATGGAGATAGACGGGAAACCGCAGATCCTGTCCCTGTGCCGGGACATCTCCGAACGGAAGAAGACCATAGGGGCCCTGAACGATTCGCTGAAGGAACTGGCCGAACAGAAAAAACTGCTGGAACAGAAGAACCTGGCCTTCCAGGAAGTAATAAAATCCATTGAGCTGGAGAAAGCGGCCATAAAGGACAATGTGGCCAGGAACGTGTCCGAACTGGTGCTGCCCATCCTGAAAAGGCTCAAGCTCGGCGGGGCCGCCGGCAAGTACCTGGACCTGCTGCATAAGAACCTGGCCGCGCTTACCGCGTCATTCGGCCGCGAGATAACCGAACGGTCCCGCCGGCTCACCCCGCGGGAAATAGAGATCTGCAACATGGTCAAGGAAGGCCTGACCTCCAAAGAGATAGCGGACCTTATCGGCGCCTCCGTCCAGACCGTGGACAAGCACAGGAAGAACATCCGCAAAAAGCTGGGCCTTACCATCCACAAGAGCAATTTGACCTCGTTCCTGCGCGGCCTGCAGTAACCCCCGCGGCGCAGCCGGCCCGGCGGACAGCCGGCGTACCAACAATATGGGTATATTTTATACCCATTTTATACCCATATTTACCCGATTGCGCGGCACCGAAACGATGTTTATACTATATCATCGACGACAGAACCGTTCATTCCAGGGCCCGCCCGCGGGAGGAGCGGGCCCGATACGGCATTTTGACTTTTGTGATACCCGGCCCCCTTCGCCTCCCGCCAACTAACCCCAAAACGGGCGAAGGCGGGCCGGGCTATCACCGGGAAGGCCGGCGCGCCGGGACATACGCCGCCGGCCCCGCTTACGCGTCAGCAACAAGAACATGACACCTTACGACGCAGCCAGGAAAACAGCGGAAGAACTGCGGCTGGAAAAGCGGCTGAAAGAATCCGAGGAACAGCTCAGGCATATACAGAAGGTGCACGCGCTGGGCCGGCTGGCGGGCGGCATTGCGCACGACCTCAACAACATACTCAGCGTGATCATAGGCAGCGCCGAATTCCTGCTGAAAACGACTCCGCCCGGAGACCCCGGGCGCGCCGACCTGGAGGAGATACTGAAAGCCGGCGGCAGCGCCGCCGAACTGACCAGGCAGCTGATGACCTTCAGCCGCAAGCAGGCGGTCAGGCCGAAGCCCCTGGAACTGGACTCTGTGATCCCGGGCGTCCTGGGCATGGCGCGCCGGATAATCCCTAAAACCATCGCGTTCAAAACCGCCCTCAAGTCGGCCCCGGCGCGGGTGCTGGCCGACAGGGGACAGGTGGAACAGGTACTCATCAACCTGCTGGTCAACGCCAGGGACGCAATGCCGGACGGGGGCACGATACAGGTGGAAACCTCACGGACGGGGAGCGGCGCCGGCAGGCGCGTTTTGCTGGCGGTAAGCGACACGGGCCACGGGATGAACCGCAGGATAATGGGGCGCCTGTTCGAACCCTTTTTCACCACTAAGGATCCGGGCGAAGGGTCCGGCCTGGGCCTTTCCACCATCCACGGCATAGTCAGGCAAAGCGGCGGGGACATACACGTGGACAGCGAACCCGGCATAGGGTCCACCTTCCGCATCCGCTTCCCCGAAACGGCTGACGGGGACGGAACCGCGGTCCGGGAATAAGCAGCGGGGGGCCGGTCAGTCGGTTTCCAGCAGCTGGCGGTAAACCTCTTTAAGATCGGGGGCTTTCTTCAAGGCGAGCTTCCCGTACTTGCGGGAATCCCAGAAATTGTCGCGCTGCATTACCGTATTGTAGTCTTTTACGGCCTCTTCCCTTTTTCCCAGAAGGTCCAGCGCCTGGCCGCGCCGCAGGTGGCAGTAGGTTATCCAGCCCTTCTTCGGAAAGGCCGTCTGTGCTATCCCGCCCGAGAACCACTTCACGGCCTCTTCAGGCCTGTTAAGCGCCAGCCAGGCGTCCCCGGCCGACAGGTAAATCAGCGAAAGCTGCTGGGCCAGCCCCGGCGGCTGCAGCTTTTTATAATCCTCCAGGAACCTGCCGCATTCCTCTATCACCTTCTGCCAGGCCTCGCCGTGCACGAGCGTCAGTATCTCCCCCAGCCTGAAGAACATGTTCGGCGGGTCCGTGGCCTTCAGCTTGTCCATCTCGCCGAGCGCCGCCTGCAGGTCCTTCTCGTGGCGGGTCAGGATCTCTATCAGGAAGAGCCGCGCCTCTGTGGACAGGAACCGCCCCTTCTCCAGGGCCAGTTTCACTTCGGCCAAACCCCGGGCCCTGTCCCCCCTGATGAACAGCAGCGCCGGGATCTTGAGCACGCCGGGCAGGGTGTCGGAATAATAATCGAATATCCCCAGACCCAGGCAGGCGTCGTAAAGGCCCGGGTTCTGCTCGAAGCTTTTCCTGAGCAGCTTGCGGCCCTTGTTGCCGTGGGTATAAGCCTTGAACCAGCGCTTCTGCACCGCATACCACCTGCCCTGCAGGCCGTAGGCGCTGCCCATGAAAAAATTGGCGTGGTCCGGCGCGAGCCCGCGCTTCAGGCCTTTCTTGGCGACCTTGATAGTGTTATCCGCGTTGCGCATGAATTCGTCTTCCAGCGCCTTAAAGTCGGCCTGCACGTCGAAATTCTGGGAATACCGCCACCAGGAAAGCGAAGCGAGCGCGAAGTAGCCGGCGGGATTGGCGGTATCCAGCTCTATGATGCCGCGGAATTCGGCCTCGGCTTTGTCGAATTCCAGCCGGTACATCAGGGCTATGCCCTTGTCCAGCCTTTCGTCCACGGCGGCGCCCAGCGAGAAAGGCGCCGGCGCCGCTGCGCTGGAGACTTGCGCCCCGGCGGCAGGAACGGCTTCTTTCGCGTCCGGCGGTTCCGCCGCCTGCGCCGGACCGGCGGCGAAGGCCCGGCCGGGGGCCGGAACGGACGCGAGCAGTAAAACCGTCAGCGCCAGCCCGGCGCCGCGGAACGATTCTCTCATATAGGATTATTTTACAATACTTGCGTAGGTGCCGTATCGGGCACGGTGTGCATCAGACGGCCAATACTTGCGTAGGCGCCGTAACAGGAGCTATGCTCATCAGACGGCCAATACTTGCGTAGGTGCCGTAACAGGAGCTATGCTCATCAGACGGCCAATACTTGCGTAGGTGCCGTAACAGGAGCTATGCTCATCAAACGGCCAATACTTGCGTAGGCGCCGTATCGGGCACGGTGTGCATCAGACGGCTCAAAGTCCTTCCGGTCCCCGGCACGCCAAAAAAAGAAGGCCGGCCGCTAAGGCCGGCCCTCCGTTCGCCAACAACCGCTCAGGCCCCTATATCCAGCAGGGCTTTGCGGAATTCCTCGGCGGTCTTGTACCTGTTGTCCGGCTCCGGGTCCAGCGCTTTGGCTATGAGCGGCTCAAGCCCGGCCGGCAGGCCGGACAGCGTAGCGCTGAGGGGGTGGTAAAGCTTCAGGGTCTTCTGGTAGTGGAAATCAGGGCCCTTGAAAGGCATATCGCCGGTGAGCGCCTCGTAGAGGCAGACGCCCAGCGAGTAGATGTCGGACTCGCGGGAGGAGACGCCCATTTCCTGTTCCGGCGCCATATAGGCCGGGCTGCCCACGACTTCCTTATTGGAAGCCCTGGCTAAAGATTCCTGGGCGTGGCGGGCCAGGCCGAAGTCCATCACCTTGACCTCGTTCTCCCGCGTCATCATTATGTTGGCGAGCTTGAGGTCCCTGTGCACCACGTTCTTGGAGTGGGCGTAAGCCAGGGCCTTGGCGGCCTCGCCGAAGATTCCGCGGGCCCGCTCCCAGGTCAGGCGCACTTCCTTGTCCACCAGCTTGTCCAGGGTCACGCCGTCCACGTGCTCGAACACCAG
>CAZJUL010000045.1:0-5543 GCA_964549095.1 uncultured Elusimicrobiaceae bacterium | reverse complement strand
CAGGTATATATTATCCTCTTCCTCGAAGATGGTGTAGATCTCCACGATGTTGGGGTGGTGCAGCAGGGCGACGGTGCGCGCCTCCTCCAGGAAGCGCTGCTTTTCGCGCTCGTTCAGCTTGATCTCGTCGTGCATCTTTTTGATGGCGACCTTGCGCCCCAGCGACTGGTCGGTGGCCTCGTAGACTATGCCCATGCCGCCGGCGCCGATCTTTTTCTCGATTGTGTACTTGCCGGTGGCCACCCCTTCGTAGAACACGGAGGGAGAAAGCACGTTGGGGTGCGTGGCCCTGCCGGCAGGGGGAGCGGCGCTCTTCGTGGAGCCGACTATGTGCATAAGCCCCAGCGCTATCAGCAGGCCGCCCGTCAGCGTGAAGACCAGCAGTATCGCGAACCTTTTCATCCCGGAACCGGCTTCACCCGCGGGGCGCGCGCCGGCCTGCGCGGGGCCGGCCTTCGGGGAATAATTGGGCACGCGGCTGGCGTACTGCGCCACCGCGTCCTGGAAGCGGGAACCGTAGGCGCTGTTCAAAGCGGCCGCCTGGGCGAAATCGTCCAGCATATCCTTGTACTTGCCCTGTTTCTCATAGGCCAGGGCGCGGTTGAACCAGGCGTCGGCGAACTCCGGGTTAAGGCCTATCACCTTGTTGGCGTCCGCCTCTGCGTCCTTGGAGCGACCCTTCCGGTTAAGGGCCCAGGCGCGCATGTTGAACGCCTGCACGCTGCCGGGGCTGCGCTCTATGACGAAGGTGGCGTCCTTTATGGCCTCGTCGTAATTCCCAAGGAAATTGTTGGCGTTGGCCCTTTCCAGGCGGGCTTCCAGGTTGCCCGGGTTCTTTTCCAGGGCGAGGTCGGCGTACTTCACGGCCGCTTCATAATCGCCCAGGCGGTTCTTAGCCATGGCGGTCTTGAGATAGATGTTGGACTTTGCGTGATCCGGCGCGGCCGCGCCTTCCGCGCCGCCGGTCCCGGCGAGGCCGGCCAGCACGTAGCGGGCGTCGCCGATGGAAACGGCGCCCTTCCGGGCGGCCATGTCCGGCGAGCCGAAGCCCTTCTTCATTTCTTCGAGCGAAGAGAGCGACTTCAGGCTGGAAACTTCCTTGTTGCTGTCTATGAGCGCCGCGAGTATCCTGGCCGACTCGTCCTGGGGGTCCATCTCCATGGCCTTCTTCACGTCCTGCACGGCGCCCTTACGGTCTTCCAGCGCCGCCTTGGCTATGGCCCGCGATTTATAGGCCTCCGGGTTTTCAGGGTCCAGCTTTATGGCGGCGTCGGCCGCCTTGGCCGCCATGCTGTAATTCTCCATCTCATTGTAATAGCCGGCCAGCGCGGCCTGCACGCCGGAATTGTCGGGGAATTCGTTCTGCAGCTTGGTCAGGGACTGGTCCGCCTTTTCCTTTTCGCCGGAGTCCATCGCGATCCGCGTGTCCACCAGCATATCCAGGGGGCTGGGCGGCAGGGCGGTTTCGGGCGGCTTGCCGTCGTGCTTCCCGTGGTTGTGTCCCAAGCCCTTCTCGCCAGGGCCGGGGCCGTGTGCGTCCAGGGCGCCGGGCAAAGAGCGGCCCAGTATGGTATTGATCCTGAGCTGGGCCAGGTCCGCTGTTATCTTCCTGTAATCTTCCGGCGAAAGGCGGCTTTCGGCCGAAAGCCTTTCCAGCTTGACGATCATCGCCGTTATCAGGAGATAGTTCCTCTCCATGAATTCCCGCTTTCCGGCAGCGTCCGGGCCAAGCCTGGTGAGGACTGCCACCAGCGCCCGGGCCGCCACCTGCGGGTCGTTCCAGGCGTTATCCCTGAAAAGCCGGATGTCCCCGTCCCGGTCGTGGCCGCGATGCCCGCCGGGCTTCACCGAGGAGTCCGCGCGGTCCGAGGACGGCATTGGGGTCGGCACAACGACCGTTACCGCCGACGGCGCGTTATTGCCGTCCGCGGGGCCTTCCGCCCGCGGGGAGTAAGGGTACGCGCACAGCAGCGCCGACAGTAAAACGCTAAAAACAGGGAATATTCTGCCCATAATAAGGTTATCCTTATCCTACTTCATAGGATAAAGTGAAACCCGGGTTTTGTCAAGGGCCCTCCGGTCTCCCGGTTTTTCCGCGGGGGCCGAATGCCTCGGCCGGCCTGGGCACTCCGGCCCTGGCCCCCGCCTCCGCAAGGGTGTATCCTATACGTAGCGGAGGACATCATGAAAAACAAGATCATAATAATTTCACTCGCGGCAGCGGTTGCGGCAGCCGGAGCAGCGGTCAAGGCGCAAGCTGCGGGAACCGGTAGTTTCGACCTGAACAAAGCAGGCATCCTTGAGAGCCTGCAGGCTTTCGAAAGCGGAATGGTCCTGGCCCCCGTCGCGGCCCCCGTTACCCCCGACGCCGGCGCGGACCCCCGCTATTACACCATCGGCAAAGTAGCCGCGACCTTCACGATGACCGAAGGCGAAGAGGGCGCGCAGCCCGAGCCGATGCCCATCCCTGAGGATTTCAAGGTCGTGCCGGCGGCCGGCGACATCGTCAACACCGGCGCAGCGGCCTGGAACGTTATAAACAGCGGGCAGGCCTCCTCCGACCTGAGCCACTACTACGCCAGCGCCGTTCCCGCCATGGCGTTCGACTGGGCGAATTACACCGGCTGGAAAGGCCCGAAAGAGGTCATCTACGAGCTGAAGGCCGAGAACCTCTACGGCATCACGGTGCTGCACCTGAAATACGCGGTGTCATTCTATTACGGCGGGCACAGCAAGGCCGGCAAGGGCCAGTACATAACCAATTTCACCGTGAAGCCCGTCAAGTTCGACATCAAGTGGGGCTTTAAATTCCTGATGGACCTGGAAATTTCCGACCCGATGAACGTGGCCACTCCGGAAGACCCGCTGGCCTACCTGCAGGCGGACGTGAGCTGGCGCCTTTCCTCCCCGATAAAGAACGAGCGGGGGTTCCAGACCTACGCCGTATACGGCAACGGCGATTTCAAAGACATTTCCCCGGACGTGAAAGCGGCCGCCGGAAGCAGGAAGTAAAGATCCCCGCACTACCCGTTTGCGCCTCATAAACCCCCGGTTCCGCCGGGGGTTTTTACTTTCCGGCCCCGCGCCGCTGTCGAAACCCCTAAAAATTTATTAAGATAATTATGCGGCGCTTTCAAGCCGCTTCGGAGATCACGGAGGCAGCATGAAATTCCAGCACAGCATGGACAAACTTTACTCTATAAGGAATTCGGCGGGAAAAGCTTTTACCCGCGGCCTGGCCGACTCCGACATACGGCGCTTCCTGGCCGCCGACAAGGACCTGGCCAGGGCTATCGAGGCGGCCGCGGAGAACCGCAGGAAGCTGCCGGCCGCTTACGAGGAACTTGTCAGGATGGAGGAAAAAGCCCTCTGCCGCCTGCTGCAGGGGCGGGTGCTGAATTTTTATTCCGCCCCCAGCGTGAACCCGTATATCCCGCTGGCCGCCGCCGGGCCCTGGATAATAACCACGCACGGCGCGGTGCTGCACGATTCCGGCGGCTACGGCATGCTGGGCATGGGGCACGCGCCCCGGGCCGTCCTGGAGGCAATGAGCGAGCCGCTGGTGATGGCCAACGTGATGACGCCCTCTTTCAGCCAGCACCGCCTGACCGAGCGCCTGCTAAAGGAAATAGGCCGCGTGCGCGGCCGCTGCCCCTACGAGAAGTTCGTCTTCCTGAACAGCGGCTCCGAAGCCGTGACCTTCACCTGCCGGGTGGCTGACATACACGCCCGCGCCATGACCGACCCGGGCGGCAGGCAGGCGGGCAAAAAGGTGAAGCGGCTGGCGGTGGTAGAAGGCTTCCACGGGCGCACCGAGGGCCCCGCGCGCACCTCGCATTCCTGCCGCTCGCTCTATAAAAAACACCTCGCCTCTTTCCGCGACCAGGACAACCTGGTGTTCCTGCCCATCAACGACCGGGCCGCGCTGCGCAAGGCGTTCGCCGACGCCGAAAAAGAAGGCGCTTTCTTCGAGGCGTTCTTCGTGGAGCCGGTGATGGGCGAAGGCATCCCGGGCCTGGCGCTGGCCCGCGACTATTACGACGAGGCCAGGGCGCTGACCAAAAAGACCGGGACGCTGCTGGTGGTGGATTCAATACAGGCCGCGCTGCGCGCCCAGGGCTGCCTGAGCATAGCCGATTACGGCGGCTTCGAGACCTGCGTACCGCCCGACATGGAGACTTTCTCGAAAGCGCTGAACGCCGGGCAATACCCGCTTTCCGTCATAGCCCTGAGCGGTGAAGTGGCGTCCGAGTATATCACCGGCCTTTACGGCAACACGATGACCGGCAATCCGCGGGCGATGGAAGTGGGCTGCGCCGTGCTGGATTCGGTCACGGAAGAGGTCCGAGCCAATATCCGCGGGCGCGGCCTGGAATTCGTCGCCAGGCTCCGGGCGCTCTCGGGGGAATTCCCCGGCGCCATAGAGCAGGTGGTGGGCACGGGCCTGATGGTCAGCGCGATGCTGAACCCGAAGCGCTACCGCGTGCTCGGAGAAGGCGGCTTCGAGGAGTTCATGCGCGTCCACGGCATTGAGATGATACACGGCGGCGAATGCGGGCTGCGCTTCACGCCCTCCTTCGGCATCACAGGCGCGGAGATAGACCTGATCGTCTCCGTCATACGCCGCGGGCTGAAAGAGCTGGCGGCAAAGACCCCCCCCGCCGGCAAGGCCGCCGCGGCCAAAGGCCCGCGGGCGGGCAAACCCCGGAGGAAAAAAACGCGGCCGTAAACGGCCGCAGGAAGGTCACTCTTATGCGAATTCAAATCTCATGTTTACTCATCGCAGCCGCGGTACTATGCGCCGCTCCCGGGGCCCGCGCCGATGAAACCGGGAATTACGCGGGAGACCGCTATTCCGCCGGAAGTTCCACGCAGGCCGCTCCAGAAAACGCCCAGCCCGCGGAAGGCGGCGCCGGCCTGCAGAGCGGCAGCCCGGTTTCGGCGCCCCCCGCGCGCGGCTCGGGCCGCAAAAGCGGCGCCGGGAAGCGCGGCAATTCCGGCTCACCGGCCGCGGCCGCCGGGCAAGGCGTGAACAAGGACCTGAGCGGCAGGGTCATGCAGCGGGCCTCGAGCGTCAGCCTGGAGATCAACAGGAGCGGCGGCTACCGCATGGACGGGCGCAACGACTGCTACGGCTTCGTCCGCCGGACCTGGGACCCGGAGCTGAAGGCGCTGGGCCAGCGGGCGCTGCCGGTTTCGGACTACGCCAGCCGGGACTGGGCGCCCATCTCCTCCTGGTCCGCGCTTGTTCCCGGCGACGTGCTGAGCACCCACCAGGGCCATATGTGGGGCCCGAACTGGCACGGCGGGCTGTTTTCCGGCATAGTCGGCGGCAAACCCTACAGCTTCGATAATTCCCCCTCTAACCGCGGCGGGGCGTACCCGAGACCGGCCCCTTCCGGGGTTTTCCGTTACTATTACATCCCTACCCACAAACTTCTCACCGGACAGGCCGGAAAGAAATAAGCGCCGTCCCCGCCCTCTTCGGAATCGGGATAGGGGCGGCGGTCAATAGGACCGCCGTACCCCTCCCACACCACCGG
>CAZJUL010000044.1:0-13800 GCA_964549095.1 uncultured Elusimicrobiaceae bacterium | reverse complement strand
CGCCCAGGCCTTCCCAGATCATCAGCGCTTCCACAACGTTATTGTTCAGGAACTCGGCCTTGTCCGTAAAGGTATCTTTCCCGTTCATCAGGGCAGCCTTCAGTATCTTTATCGGGTCGTCGTTGATGGTGATGAAGTTGCCGAGGCGCGCGGCGTTATCCCAGATTATGGCGTTCTTGGAAAGCACCTTTATGGGCAGGTTCCGCGTAACGGTCTTCTCCTCGCCGCCCACGTAATAGGTAAGCTTTATCTGGCACTGTATCGGCGTGTCCTCGTTTATGGTGAGGACCTTGTTGTTCAGCGTGGCCTTGATCGGCACGTCGATCTTGGACTGGGGCGCTATCTCGGCGATATCGTTGTCCGAAGGGAAGTCCGTGAAATCCTTCAGGAACACGGAGACCTTCGCGTTGTTGTAGGTGGCGTCGGTGTTGTTCTTGATGGAGATCAGCCCTATCGGATTGTTCTCGTAGTACTTGTAGTTGGCGGAGAAGATAAGGATGGGCTTCGCCGGCATTATCTCTATAGGGGCCACGTTCTTGGAGCCAGCGCCGTCTCCCGCGTCCAGGGGCACGGAGACAGGCAGGGCGGCCGAGGCCGTTTCTTCCGCGGCGGCGGCGGTCTTCTTCTTGGCGGGGCCTTTGAAATACATGGCCAGCGGCTCCGTCCGGGCGCCCGGGTCTTCGGTGACCGAGATGCCCGCCACCGTGTAAAAATAAGTGGTTTCCGGCGTCAGGCCGGAATCAGTATATTCCGGCTTGTCTACTTCGCCTAGTTTTTTATACCCGCCGACCTCCTTCTCCGAGCGGTAGACCGCGTAGTTCTTCAGCCACGGGGTCTTTATCGGGTACCAGGCCAGCTTCACCTGTTTCGCGTCGGCGGCGGTGGCGGCCAGGTCGAACAGCGGCGGTTCGGGCATGTAGGAAAGCTCGAAAGCCAGGACCTTGCTGCCTTCGAAATCCGAGATATACAGCCTGTTGCCGGCTACCGCCAGGTATTCCGGGCCCTTGAGCTCGCGCTCGCCCAGGCCTTTGGCGAAGAAGCTGGACACGAACTTGCCCTGGGCGTCGAAGATCTTCACGTTGTAGTCTTTCCGGTCCAGAATGTAGAAATAGCTCTTCCAGTCGTAGGCGATGGCAGTCGGTTCCTGCAGATTGCCGGAATCGTCCCATATGCGCAGGAATTTCCCCGCCGCGTCGGTCACGATAACCTTTTTCAGCCCGGCGTCGAGTATATACATGTTCTTCTCGCCGTCAACGCACACGCCCAGCGGGTTCTGCAGCGCGACAGTGCCCAGCTGCGGCCCCACGGCGTAAAGGAACATCCCGTCGGCGCTGAAGGCCTGCACCCTTTTGTTCTTGGAATCGGTCACGTAAATATTGCCCACCGGGTTCACCACCAGGCCGGCCGGGCCCTTGAAGAAGCCTTCGTCCGAACCGCCCTCGCCGAACATGTTAGCGTAGGTGCCGTCCGGGTTGAAGAACTGCACCCGGTTATTACCGGTATCCGAAACGAAGATCTTGCCCTTATCGTCGGTGGTCATGCCTTTCGGGCCCTTGACCTGGCCGGGCTTGTCGCCGTACCTGATAAGCGTGGTCTTCTTGCCGGCGTCGCCGAGGATAGCGATCTCCTTCAGCTCCGGCAGGTTGGCGATAACGCTCTGGTCCGGCTTGACGGTGAACACGTCGCTCTTGTAAGGGTATTTCTTGACCGGGCCTTTAAGATTGAAGCGGTCCACCGGCTGCGCCTTGGGCAGCTTCGCGGGAGGCTTGCCGCCTTCCAGGTGTATGACCGTCACCTTTTTATTGCCCTCGTCCGCGAGACAGAGGTCCCCGTCGGCGTTGACCGCGATGTCCTTCAGCTTGGCGAACGCCATCTGGCTCTTGCCCTTGGTCCCGAACACTCCGATGACATCCCCGTTCGCCGAGACTTCGCGCACCTTGCCCTCTTTGCTGTTGATGACGTAAAGGATGCCGTACTCGTCGACGGTCATGCTGTCGTTGGCGAAATTATATTCTTTTACCAGCTTGCCGGTCCGCTCATATTTGAAGATGCGGGCGCTGGCCGGGTCCGAAACATAGACGAACCCGGACCTATCCAGCACTATCTGGCCGGGCTTGGCCTTGGTGCCGTCGGGCTTCACCGCGGGGAAATTATAAAGGAAGATGCCGTCCGAATTGAACACCTCTATGGTGGATTTATTCGTGTTGGAAACGTACACCCTGTTGTCCGGTCCGTACGCCAGGCCCATCGGGCCGTCCAGCTGGCCGGGCAGCGAGCCGCCGCCCGAGAAGGCCCAGAGCAGGGCGCCTTCGGCGTCAAGCACCACTATGCGGGAATTGCCCTTGTCGACCACGTAAAACCGGGAACCGCCCGCGGCGATCGCGGTGGGCTCTTTCATCAGGGCCGAGCTCTTCTTGTACAGCTTCCCTTCGGCGTCGAAGAGGAAAACGGCGTTCGCTTTTGTGTCGGCGACGGCCAGCTTGTCTTCCATGACCGCGATGGCCGAGATCTTGGTCAGGGACGGGTTCATCACCTGGCGCCTGAACTCCACCTTATCGTAGGCGTAGGCGCCGGAGTGGATAGAGATTAATATAACTGAAAGCAGTATCTTCTTCATTTTGGAAAGCCTCCACGCGAACTTGGAATGATGTTAACCCCGGTCCCGGACCCAAGCGTCCAGGACCAATTCTTATTATAGATAAAATTTAAGGGAAATCAAATAGCGGCTCCGGAACGCGGCGCCGGGCCGCCCCGGGCGCGCATACCCTCGGCGGCGTGGTATTAGAAACCCTAAACCGGGATTTAGATTTTCTACTTTCCCCCCGCTTCGGTTTATTTCATAAGATTATCCATACGACGCTCGCAGGTCCCCCAGCGGGGATCGCAGTCAAGGAGCCCTCACAATGAACCTGACCTTTATTAAAAGATTTATTTTCACCTCTATAGGCCGGAAAGCCGTCATGGCCGTAACAGGCCTGATGCTGGGCGCTTTCATGCTGTTCCACCTGGCCGAAAACCTCCTGCTTTTCAAGGGCGAGGTGGCCTATAACAACTGGGTGGACCTGCTGCTCTCCAACCCGCTCCTGCTCCCGATAGAGCTCTGCCTGGCGGCCGTGTTCCTGACGCATATCTTTTTCGGCGCCTGGGTGCGCCTTGAAGACTGGCTCAACGCCCCCGGCGGCTACGAGGCCAGGAAATGGCAGGGCGGCAGGACCGTGGGTTCCGCCACGATGCTTTACACCGCCGTCCTGATCCTGGCCTACCTGCTCTACCACCTGCTGACCTTCCGCTTCGTGGACCATTCCATGGGCTTCTACCAGATGGTCACCTCCGCTTTCAGGGACAAGGTGTTCACGGCCATCTACATAGGCGGCGCGGTAGCGCTGGTGATACACCTGACCCACGGCCTGCAGAGCGCCTTCCAGACCCTGGGCGTGAACCATCCCAAATACACGCCCTTGATCAAACTGGCCGGCTGGCTGGTAGCGCTGGCGATGATCGGTTTCGCGATGATCTCGCTGTACTACCTGCTGGGCTTCGACCTTAAATGCGGCGGCGACGTATACCAGGTGACGATACAGTAAAGGATCTATCCCCAAACCGTAAGCAGCCGAAAGACTACGACAGAGCAGGAGAAAATATGAATCTCGACGCGAAAATCCCCTCGGGGCCGATAGAAAAGAAATGGGACACGCATAAGTTCAACCTGAAGCTGGTAAACCCCAACAATAAGCGGAAGTTCGACATACTGGTGGTCGGCACCGGGCTGGCCGGCGCCTCCGCGGCCGCCTCGCTGGGCGAACTCGGCTACAACGTGAAGGTTTTCTGCCTGCAGGACACCCCGAGGCGGGCCCATTCCATAGCGGCCCAGGGCGGCATAAACGCGGCCAAGAACTACCCCAACGACGGCGACTCCATCTGGCGGCTGTTCCACGACACCATAAAGGGCGGCGACTACCGCGCCCGCGAAGCCAACGTTTACCGGCTGGCGCAGATCTCCAACCAGATCATCGACCACTGCACGGCGATCGGCGTGCCCTTCGGCAGGGAATACGGCGGCCTCCTGTCCACCCGCTCCTTCGGCGGCGCGCAGGTCTCGCGCACCTTCTACACGCGCGGCCAGACGGGCCAGCAGCTGCTGCTGGGCGCCTACTCGGCCATGATGCGCCAGGTGGCGGCCGGCACCGTTACCGTGCTGCCCCGCCGCGAGATGGTGGATGTAATAATATCGAACGGCAAGGCGCGCGGCATAGTGGTTAGGAACCTGGTCAGCGGCGAAATGGAAAACTATACCGGGCACGCGGTGCTGCTATGCACCGGCGGCTACGCCAACGTCTTTTATCTTTCCACGAACGCGGCCGGCTGCAATGTCTCGGCCGCCTGGGCCGCTTTCAAAAAAGGCGCCGGGTTCGCCAATCCCTGCTACACCCAGATCCACCCCACCTGCATACCGCGCTCCGGCGAGCACCAGTCCAAGCTGACGCTGATGAGCGAATCGCTCAGGAACGACGGCCGCATCTGGGTCCCCAAGTCCAAGGGCGACAAGCGCCCCGCGAACGAGATCCCCGAAGAAGAAAGGGATTATTTCCTGGAACGGCGCTACCCCGCATTCGGGAACCTGGTGCCCAGGGACATCGCCTCGCGCGCGTCCAAGTCCATGATCGACGAAGGCCGGGGCGTGGGCCCGACGGGGCTGTCGGTCTACCTGGATTTCCGGGACGCCATAAAGCGGCAGGGCGAAGATAAGATCCGGGAAAAATACGGCAACCTCTTCGACATGTACAAGCAGATCACCGACGAGAACGGCTACAAGGTCCCGATGCGGATCTACCCCGCCTCGCATTACACCATGGGCGGCCTGTGGGTGGATTACAACCTGATGACCACCGTGCCGGGCCTGTTCGCGCTGGGCGAAGCCAACTTCTCGGACCACGGCGCCAACCGC
Organism: uncultured Elusimicrobiaceae bacterium; assembly: GCA_964549095.1. GTDB lineage: Bacteria > Elusimicrobiota > Elusimicrobia > Elusimicrobiales > UBA9959 > JAHJSU01. The sequence continues at coordinate 8,855 of CAZJUL010000044.1, read as the reverse complement.
CTCGGGGCCAGCGCCCTGATGCAGGGCCTGGCGGACGGCTTCTTCGTGATACCGTCCACCATCGGCGGCTACCTGGGCACCTCCAAGTTCGAGCCGGTCAGCCCCGACGCCGCGGAATTCAAGGCCGGGCAGAAAGCGGTGAACGACAAGCTCGGCAAGCTGCTGGCCATCAAGGGCAAAAAGACCCCCACGGAGTTCCACCGTGCTCTGGGCAACGTTATGTGGAACGACTGCGGCATGGGCCGCACCGAGGCCAGCCTGAAGAAAGCTTTGAAAAAGATACCCGAGATACGCGAAGAGTTCTGGAAGAACCTGGCGCTGCCCGGCACGGCCGCGGAGCTGAACCAGACCCTGGAAAAGGCCGTCAAGGTGGCCGATTTCATGGAGTTCTCGGAACTGCTGGTGAAGGACGCCATCGAGAGGAAGGAGTCCTGCGGGGCGCACTTCCGGGAAGAATCGGTGACCCCCGAAGGCGAAGCCAGGCGCGACGACGCCGGCTTCTCGCACGCGGCGGTCTGGGAATACAAGGGCGAAGGCAGCGAGCCGGTCCTGAACAAAGAGCCGCTGGTGTTCGAGAACATCAAGATGGCGGAACGGAATTACAAATAAGGACCGGGGACCGGTAAGGAACGGGGACTGTTACTTGAAAGCAAGAGCCCGGGGACTGTCCCCTTTACGGGCGAGCGACAGCGAGCCGTAGAAGGGGACTGTCCCCTGAATACAAGCATCCGCAGGAGGCTTTACTATGAGCAACGACCATTTCAGCGTAACCATACGGGTCTGGCGCCAGAACGGCCCCGACCAGCCGGGCAGGATGGTGCCCTACAAGGTCAACGACATTTCCCCCGACATGTCCTTCCTTGAGATGATGGACGTGCTGAACGAGGACCTGATAAAGCGGAACGAATCGCCGATAGTGGTGGAAAGCGACTGCCGCGAGGGCATCTGCGGCTGCTGCGGCCTGGTGGTCAACGGCGACGTGCACGGCCCCGACGAACATTCCACCGTCTGCCAGCTGCATATGCGCCGCTTCAAGGAAGGGGACGTGATCGTAGTGGAGCCCTGGCGCGTAAAGTCTTTCCCGATAATCAGGGACCTGGCCGTGGACCGCTCGGCACTGGACCGGATCATACAGGCCGGCGGCTATATCGCCGTGAACACGGGCGCCGCGCCGGACGCTAATTCCGTGCCGGTGAACAAGGACGACGCCGAAGAGGCCATGGACTCGGCCGCCTGCATAGGCTGCGGGGCCTGCGTGGCCTCTTGCCCGAACGGGGCCGCGATGCTTTTTACCGGCGCCAAGGTCTCCCAGCTGGCGCTGCTGCCGCAGGGCCAGCCGGAAAGGGACCGCCGCGCGCTCTGCATGCTTGAGGCGATGGACGGGGAAAAATTCGGCAACTGCTCCAACGAATACGAGTGCGAAGCGGTCTGCCCGAAGGAAGTGAAGGTCTCCAATATCGCGCGGCTGAACCGGGAGTTCCTGCTGGCCAACCTGTTCGGCAAAACGGACCCCAAGAAGTAGGGGTTCGCGGGACAGGTATAGCTAGTCGGCGTAGTATTTCCCTCACTCGCGGGACCGGGGGTTTGGGGAAGAGGCCCGTGGTTTCCGCCGGCGAAGAACTCGCCTCGCACACAGTGCTCGGCTCAAACATTCTTCGCCGGTCGCCTAATGATAGCGACTTCGCTCCAACCACGGGCCTAACCCCCTCAATGCTCGTTCGGAAAATACTCCGCCTCCGCGCAAACGCGCCAATGCCGGCACCAGATACAATCACGCATCCGGGCAAGGACTTTATGACCAATAACAAACCTAAATTTAAATACCAGGAGATGTTCGAGCTGAAGAAGGGGAAGACGAAATTCCGCAGCCTGGGCAAAGAGCATATCAAGGTGGTGAAGGCTGGCGGGCGCGAGGTGCTGGAAGTGGCGCCCGAAGCGCTGACGCTGCTGGCGCGCGAGGCCGTGCGGGACATTTCTTTCCTGCTCAGGACCTCCCACCAGGAACAGGTGGCCGGGATATTCTCCGACCCGGAAGCCTCCGACAACGACAGGTTCGTCGCGTACTGCATGCTGGAGAACGCGGCCATCTCGGCGCAGTTCGAGCTGCCCTTCTGCCAGGACACGGGCACGGCCACCGTGGTGGCCAAGAAGGGCGAGCAGGTCTGGACCCGCTGCGACGATCACGAATTCATTTCGAAGGGCATCTGGGAAACCTACACCAAAGAGAACCTGCGCTATTCGCAGACCGTCCCGCTCACGATGTACGAGGAAAAGAACTCCGGCAACAATCTGCCGGCCCAGATAGACGTCTACGCGACCGAGGGCATGAGCTACGATTTCCTGTTCATCACCAAGGGCGGCGGCTCGGCCAACAAGACAATGCTCTACCAGGAGACCAAGGCCGTCCTGACGCCCGAGAAGCTGAAGAAATTCCTTGTTGAAAAGATGAAGTCGCTCGGCACGGCGGCCTGCCCCCCCTACCACATAGCCTTCGCAATAGGCGGCACCTCGGCCGAGATGTGCCTGAAGACCGTCAAGCTCGCCTCGGCCGGTTATCTGGACGGCCTGCCGGACAGCGGCAACGCGGGCGGACGGGCCTTCCGCGACAAGGGGCTGGAAAAAGAGCTGCTCGAAGCCGCCTGCAAGCTGGGCTACGGGGCGCAGTTCGGCGGGAAATATTTCGCGCACGACATAAGGGTGATAAGGCTCCCCAGGCACGGCGCGTCGGCGCCCATCGGCATGGGGGTTTCCTGCTCGGCCGACAGGAACATCCTGGCCCGCATCGACAAGGACGGCCTCTGGATAGAAAAGCTTGAAAAGGATCCCGGCCGGCTCATTCCCGCCCGGATACGCGCCGAATTTTCAGCGGCTTCCAAATGCGTCAGCGTCGACCTGGACAAGCCGATGGTCGAAGTGCTGGCCGAACTTTCAAAACACCCGGTGGGGACCAGGCTTTCCCTCAAAGGCCGGATAGTCGTGGCGCGCGACATAGCCCACGCCAAGTTCAAGGCGCTGCTCGACTCCGGCAAGCCTCTGCCCGAATACCTGAAGAAACACCCCGTCTATTACGCCGGCCCCGCCAAGCAGCCGAAGGACAAACCTTCCGGCTCCTTCGGCCCCACCACCGCCGGCAGGATGGACTCCTACGTAGACCTGCTGCAGTCCAAAGGCGCCTCGATGGTGATGATAGCCAAGGGCAACCGCTCGCAGGCCGTCACGGACGCCTGCAAAAAACACGGCGGCTTCTACCTGGGCTCCCCCGGCGGCCCCGCCGCGCTGCTGGCCGAACGGAACATTAAAAAAGTCGAGACCCTGGATTACCCGGAACTCGGCATGGAAGCCGTGTGGGCCATAGAGGTCCAAGATTTCCCCGCCTTCATCCTGGTGGACGACAAAGGGAACGACTTCTACAAACCTATGTCGGCGGCCTAACAGGAGCTTTGCTCTTCAGACGGCCAAAGCATCGGGCAGCCGGAATTTTATACAATTTGCGGTATGGAAACACCCGCAACCCGTAAAGCGGCCGCGCTTGGGCGCGCTCTCTTGCCGGGGCTGCTCGTCCTCTCTCTTTCCGCCTGCGAAGGCCTGTTCGACCGGGACCCGTATTCCAAAATGAACACGGCCATACTGAACAATTCCGTCCCGGAAGTCCGGGAACTGCTGAAACAAGGCGTGCCGGCGGACATCCGCAACCGGGCGGGCAGGACACCGCTGATGACCGCAACCTCCAAGAACAGGACGGAGATCATGGCCCTCCTGCTGGAAAACAGGGCCGAGATAGACCGCGCCGACGGCAGGAACCAGACCGCCCTGCACCTGGCCGCGCGGTGGGGCGGCAAGGACACCGCCAAATTCCTGCTCGACCGCGGCGCCGATCCCAACCTGCGCGACTACCTCAGCTGGACCCCGCTGATGTGGGCCTGCCTGCAGGGCAGGACGGAGATAGCGGCCCTGCTGCTGGAGGGCGGTGCCTTCCTGTCCACCACCGACACCACCGGCAATACGCCGGTCATACTCGCCGCCTGGCGCGGGCATTCGGATACCGTCGACATGCTGCTGGCAGCGGGCGGCGACCTTGCCTGGACCAATAACGCCGGGCGCAGCGCCGCCGACGTGGCGGAGAACAATGGTTTCCCGGAGCTGGCCGCGCGCCTTAGGGAGCTGCAGAAGGCCGCTGAGCCGGCCCTCAAAAGCGGCATTGTTTGTATAATATCCTCGTTTTACCGACGCTCATTTCTACTGGAGAGCATGCCACCATGATAACATCAAGAAAAGCCTTCACGCTGATAGAACTCCTGATAATAGTGGTGATAATCGGGGTGCTGACAGCGATCGCGGTACCGAAATTCGCCGGGCTCATAGACAAATCAAGAGAGGGGGCCACTAAAGGCCAGCTTTCCACCCTGAGGTCGGCCCTGAACATCTATTACGGGGATAATATGTCCTATCCGGCGGACGCGCTCGACTCGCTTACGGAAAACCAGAAATACCTCAGCGCCATACCGATAGTCAAACTTCCCGGCACGACCCATCCCGAGAACAGGCACGTCACGGACGGCGGCACGCTCGCGCTGGCCCTGACCGATACCGGCGGCTGGGCTTATGTGAACGCCAGCGAAGACAAGGACTGGGGCGCATTGAGGATAAACTGCTCGCACCAGGACAGCAAGGGCCAGAACTGGAGCGAGCAATAGCCCTTTTACCCCTCCCGGGCCCGTACTTAAGCCATCATTTCACCATGCCCGAAAATATCAAAAGACTGGACGAGAACAGGCTGGGGCTCTCGGCCTCGTTCAAGCCCGGCATGTTTTCCAACGCCGTCATCTACGCCGACGAGGCGCTGGAACGGCACCTCGAGAGGGAGGCCATAATACAGACCGCCAACATGGCCACCCTGCCCGGCATCGTCGGGCCGGCCATGGCCATGCCAGACATACACACCGGCTACGGCTTCCCCATCGGCGGCGTGGCGGCCTTCGACGCGGAGGAAGGAGTCGTCTCCCCCGGCGGCGTGGGCTACGACATCAACTGCGGCGTGAGACTGCTGCGCACTAACCTGGACAGGCGCGACGTCATGCCGAAAATAAAAGACCTCGTCGACCTGCTTTACGCGCGCATACCGCTGGGCGTAGGCTCGGAGGGGCAGATACGCCTGAATTCCATAGACGAAAAAGAGCTGCTGCTGAAGGGCTCCCTCTGGGCCGTGCAGAACGGCTACGGCCTGGCAGCGGACCTTGAATGCACCGAATCAGGCGGGACGATGGACGGGGCGGACCCCTCGGTGATAAGCCGCCGGGCCTACGAACGGGGGCGGTCCCAGCAGGGCACGCTGGGCTCCGGCAACCATTTCCTGGAAGTGCAGTACACGGACGAGATCTTCGACGAAGCGGCCGCGGCCGCGTTCGGCCTGCGCAAGGGCGGGATCACGGTGATGATACATACCGGCTCGCGCGGCTTCGGCCACCAGGTCTGCACCGATTTCATAGACGTGATGCGCAGGGCCGCGGCCCGCTACAAGATACGCCTCGCGGACGGCCAGCTGGCCGCCGCGCCTTTCCGGAGCGTGGAGGGCCAGGATTATTTCGGCGCCATGAAGGCGGCCGCCAATTACGCCTGGGCCAACCGCCAGGCGCTCACGCACTGGACCAGGCTGGCGTTCGCGGAACTGTTCGGCCGCTCCGACAGGGAACTGGACATGGCCCTGGTCTACGACGTGGCGCACAACATAGCCAAGCTGGAAGAGCATACGGTGAACGGGACGAAGAGGCGCGTGCTGGTGCACAGGAAAGGCGCCACCCGCGCCTTCGCGCCGGGCCACCCGGAACTCCCGCCGCAATACCGGGACATCGGGCAGCCGGTTATCATCCCGGGCGATATGGGCCGCTGCTCCTACCTGCTGCGCGGCACGGCCAAAGCGATGGAAGAAACCTTCGGTTCGGCCTGCCACGGCGCGGGACGGCTGATGTCCCGCTCGGAGGCGGTACGGCGGGCCGGCAGGCGCTCTATCACCGACGAGCTGGCGCAGAAAGGCGTTACCGTGCGCGCGGCCGGGCGGAGCACCCTGGCCGAAGAAATGCCCGAGGCCTATAAGGACGTCGAGAACGTGATAAGCGTGATCAGCGGGGCCGGGATAGCCGGCAAAGTGGCGCGCTTCCGCCCGCTCGGAGTCATCAAAGGATAACACCACACCATGAAAGGACACATTTTCCTGCCGGCTTTTATTACCATACTCGCGTCGTATGTCGCGTTCCACCTCTATTCGGCAACCTGGATAGCCAGGAACCTGGCCCTTTCCGCCGCCGGCACCAGGGCCATCAGGCTCGCCTTCCTGCTGCTCGCTTTTTTCTCCCCTTTCTGCATGTTCCTGAGGAGGCATTACACGGGGCCGTGGCTGGAGTGGGTCTACGCGGCGGGCTACTCCTGGATGGGGATAATACTGCTGACCGGCTCCGTGTTCTTCCTCTCCGACCTGGTGCATTTCGCGGCGAAGCGCTTTCTTTCACCGGCCGGCCTCCAGAACCTGCGCATAGCCTCCGTGGGCGCGCTCGCGCTTATCATCATCTATTCTTTCTACGGCGGCCTGAAAACCCCGGCAGTAAAGGAACTGCGGCTGGAAGTGCCGGGCCTGCAGCCGGCGCTGGAAGGGCTGAAAATAGCGCAGCTGTCGGACCTGCACATGGATTCGGCCTATAAACTTAAAACGCTCGCTAAAACGGTAGAACTGGTAAACGCCCGGAAGCCGGACCTCGTATTTCTTACGGGCGACATACTGGACCCGGGGCTGACGGAGGCGGAGCAGGCCAGGCTGGCCGCGCTGACCAGGCGGCTCTCGCCCCGCCTGGGGACTTTCGGCGTGTTCGGCAACCACGAGTATTATTTCGGCTACGGAAAAGCCGTGGAGCTTTACAAGGCGTGCGGGATAACCCTGCTCAGGAACGAGGCCGCTGACGCCGGCGGGATCCGCGTCATAGGGCTGAACGACATAGCTACGGAGAAAATCACCGAGAACGAACTGGACGCCGTGCTGGCCAAACACCCGGGCAGCGGCTACGCCTTCCTGCTGGTCCACGTGCCGCTGGCGCACGAAGCCATAGCCCGGGCAGGGAAATTCATCGTTTTTTCAGGGCACGTACACGGCGGGCAGCTCTTCCCGTTCCAGATCTTCACCCGGCTTTTCTATAAATATTTTTACGGCCTCTACCGCATAGGGGATTCTTTCTTCTACGTAACATCGGGCACGGGCTCCTGGGGCCCGCCGATGCGCCTGCTGGCACCGTCGGAGATCCCGGTGATCACGCTGGGCAGGCCCCGGCACGAAAGAATGAGGATACTGCCCGGGCCTATCTGAGCCCGATCGCCGCAATAATACTTGCTTACAGGTATTTTACCGAGTCAGGGCCGCAGTTCAGGAGCAGGTCCAGCGCCGACATATCCGGCTCGAAACCTTCGAAGGCCTGCGGGTAAGGAACGGGTTTGAACTCCTGCCAGGCGAGCTTCACACCCGCCGCCGTGAACAACTTTTCGTCCAGGTACTCCTTCGCCCCAGCGCCGGAGAGATACTCGTCCGCGCCGACAGCCGCGCACAGGTCCACGAGCCTTTGGGTGGATACCGAAGCCAATTTAAATTCGGAGGAGAACCGCGCCGGCGTCCTGATGCCGAAGGCGTTCTTAAGCAACTCGGTCGAGGCGGCCGCCAGTTTCCCCAGGCGGGCGTAAGTCCCGGAATAAAGTTTCTCAAGCTGCGGCAGATATTCCCGTAAATACCGGGCGTGCGCGTAATTCAGCCGTATCGCCTTAAAATGCTCCGTCTTCCAGTCATAGGTCGGGTTGAGCTCCGTCTCATTGATGCGCTGCGAGAATTTCCCCTTCACTATGACCGGCGCGGTCAGGTACTGCCAGCCTTCCCGGGTCCGTATCCTGTTCCTGTTCTGGAACTCCCGCTTCTCGTACTGGACGTCGTCCAAGCAGATGAACAGGTCCGCGGCCCTCATTTTCGCAAAGAACCGCAGGCCCGGCATGTACTGGAGCTGGTGTATGGCTAGTCTCATGGTTTTTTCGCGGTGGCTATAAGCGACGAGCCGGTAAAGACCCTGCCGAAAAAGGCGAAGTAAACCGCCTCCGACAGGTAATAGTACAGGAATTTAAGCCGCCCGGTCAAACCCCGGCCCAAGGGGCCTCCAGTGCGGTAAGGGTCCCCCTCGGTAGGCCTGGAGTTGCGGATCTTTATGTCGCGGAAACCGGCTCCGCCGAGCAGCGCGCGCAAACTTGCGGCGCGGAAATTAAAATTGTGCAGCACCGAAGGCTTCAGGCCGAAAATTCCGAAGGCCCTGCGCAGCGCGGGCGTCTCCGCGGCGAGGTGGAAAGCGGCGTTGTATTCCCTGAGGTAGATGGTTCCGCCCGGCTTCAGCGCGGCGAAGATCGCGGCGGCGGCGGCGGCCGGGTCAGTCATCGCCGAGAAGACCTCGAAGGCGGTCACGGCGTCGAAGCGGGCATCCTCCACCCCCGCGTCCTCCGCGGGCCTGGCGTAGATCCGGAACCCGGCCGCGGCGGCCTGTGCGGACAGCCCGGCGTGGAGTTCCACGCCTTCCGCCTTCCAGCCGCGCGCCGCGGCGGCTTTCAGCAGCTCTCCGCCCGCGCAGCCGATGTCCAGCAGGAGAGCGGGGCCGCCTGCTTCCCGTTCCAGGAAATCCAGCGCCAGCGCGAACAGGCTCTTCTTGGCGGCGACATAGATATCGCCTGCCTGCCCGGGGATATATTCCGGCGCGGGCGAGGCGCGCCGCGTCCCGACGGCGACGCCGCAGGTGTCGCATTCCAGCAGGCCGGCGCGGCCGGCGGAAAGTTTTCCCGGGCAGACC
>CAZJUL010000043.1:0-13834 GCA_964549095.1 uncultured Elusimicrobiaceae bacterium | reverse complement strand
TTATATCGCGCGCGTATTCGTCCTGCTTCTCCGCTGTTCCTGCCGCGCTCAACGGGAAGCCGTATTCCCCTATGAACACCCGCTTGCCGACCAGGCCGGGCCTGCGCGCGAGCTTCGACTCTATATAATCCAGCGCCTCCCAAAGGGCCTCACCGGCCTTGCCCGGCTTCGAATTTATGGTGTCATAGGCGGAATAGGAAACAAAATCCACTCTCGCGTACGGCAGCACATCGTTGACCATGCTTGCGCCGCCCTTCATACCTTTCTGCACCAGGTTCACCTCGGTGTACTGGTAGATATGGACGCCTTTGGGCTTCGCGGCGCGCCAGGCGTCGTCTATGGCCTTCTGCCGCACGTTCAGCCAGGCTATCATATTCTCGGTGGTCTGCGGATCGGGGTCTTTCTTCGGATCGCGCCCTTCGTGCAGGTGCCAATCCCCTTCCCAATTGCCCAACAGGAAAGTCTTACCCGTCCCGGCGTAGCGCTTCAGCAGGTAGGAAGCCAGCCCGTACATCTCCTTATATTCCTTTTCCAGGTGTTCCCCGGTAAACCCCTCGTCGCGCCAGCCGTTGGAGAAGGTGTAGGCCCAGATCAGGTAATACCCGAACGGCATATCCAGGACGGCCTTGAAAGAGGGCTCTTTGGACGCCAGGTCCGTAAGGGACAGGATATCCGCGCGCTCAGGCAGGCCGTAATCCTCGCGGCAGTATTTGCGCCCCATGCTGATCTTCAGGATATTTGACCCCATCCCGAGGATGCGCGACGCGGTTTCTACCAGCTTCGTCTTTTTCGTGAACTGGTATTTAACGCCGATGGTCTGCGTGCCCAGGATATAATTAAAAGTATCGGCGCGCTTCTCTTTCCCGGCCGCGGTTTTTCCGGCGGGCGCCGCGCCGGCGAAAACCAGCGCGCCAGCAAGAAGGACCGCGTAGAGGGGAATGCCCGGGCTCATTTTCAATTTATGCTTTCTGGACTTCGCCGCGGAGCCACCGGACTATGTCCTGGGTGGAGGTGCCGGGGGGGAAGATCTCTTTCACGCCGGCTTTCTTTAAGGCCGGGATATCCGCGGCCGGGATGATGCCGCCGGCGAAAACGGTAACGGCGGGCGCGCCTTTCACGCGCAGCAGTTTAACGACGCGCGCGAACAGGGAATTGTGCGCCCCCGACAGTCAGGAGAGCCCGACAAAATCCACGCCTTCCTGCAAAGCCGCGCTGGCTATGGCTTCCGGCGTCTGGCGGATACCGGTATAGATGACCTCCATCCCCGCGTCGCGCAGCGCCCGCACCACCACCTTGGCCCCGCGGTCGTGCCCGTCCAGGCCCGGCTTGGCTATCAGCACCCGTATCTTTCTTTTTTTGGAGTTCATATTTCCCTGTGCTCCCCGAAAACCCGCCTTAAAGCGTCGGAGATCTCGCCCAGCGTAGCGCCGGCCTTAACGGCCGCCAGGATCGGCGGGACCACATTATCTTTCCCTCCGGCCGCGCCCGTCACGCCTCCCAGCGCCGCCAGAACCCGGCGCGCGTTCCGCTTGCTGCGGTAAGCGGCCAGCTTTTTCTTCTGCTGCCGCTCCAGCGCCGGGTCCACCCGCAGTACTTTCTGGGAATGCGTCTCGTCGGTTTCAAAACGGTTCACGCCCACGACCACGCGCTCCCCGCTCTCCACGGCCCGCTGGTGCCGGTAGGCGGAGTCGGCTATCTCGCCCTGCATGTAGCCGGCCTCTATGGCCTGCACCGCGCCGCCCAGCGCGTCTATCTTTTTAAGGTACTTGCGGACGCCGGCCTCTATCTCGTCCGTCAGCGCTTCGACAGCGTAAGAGCCGGCCAGCGGGTCTACGGTGTCGGCTATGCCGCTCTCGTGCGCGATGATCTGCTGGGTGCGCAGCGCTATGCGCACTGACTCTTCGGTGGGCAGGGCCAGCGCCTCGTCGCGCGAATTGGTATGCAGGGACTGCGCCCCGCCCATCACCGCGGCCATGGCCTGCACCGCCACCCTGACGATATTGTTGTCCGGCTGCTGCGCGGTGAGCGTGCAGCCGCCAGTCTGGGCGTGGAAACGCAGTATGCGGGACTTCGGGTCCCGGGCTTTGAACCGCTCCGTCATTATCCTGCTCCAGAGCCGGCGCGCGGCCCGGAACTTGGCGGTCTCCTCCAGGAAATTATTGTGCGCGTTGAAAAAGAAAGAAAGCCGGGAAGCGAACTCGTCCACGTTCATCCCGCTCTTCAGCGCGGCCTCGACATAGGCGATGCCGTTGGCCAGGGTGAAGGCGACTTCCTGCACCGCCGACGAACCCGCCTCGCGGATATGGTAGCCGCTGATGCTTATCGGGTTGAACTTGGGCAGGCGTTTGCGGCAGAATGCGAAGAGGTCCGTTATGACGCGCATGGACTGTTGCGGCGGGTAGATATAAGTGCCGCGCGCCACGTATTCCTTCAGGATGTCGTTCTGTATGGTGCCCTGCAGCGCCTCGGTCTTTACGCCCTGCTTCTCGGCCACGGCGATATACATCGCCAGCAGGATGGCGGCGGTTGAATTTATCGTCATCGAGGTGGAGACCTTGTCCAGCGGGATGCCCCTGAACAGTTCTTCCGCGTCCTGCAGGCTGGAAATGGCCACGCCCACTTTCCCGACCTCGCCTTCGGCCAGCGGGTGGTCCGAATCGTAGCCGATCTGCGTAGGCAGGTCGAACGCGACGCTCAGGCCGGTCTGCCCCTGCTTCAGCAGGTAGCGGTAGCGTAGGTTGGTCTCGTGCGCGGTGCCGAAGCCGGCGTACTGCCGCATTGTCCAGAAGCGGCCCCTGTACATTGTGGGCTGGACGCCGCGCGTGAAAGGCGGCTCGCCGGGAAAGCCGAGGTCCCGGGTATAATCGTTATCGCGCAGGTCCAGCGGCGTATAGAGCCGTTTTATTTCGATGTCCGAATCGGTGGCGAACCGGGCGCGGCGCTCCGGCACTTTGGCCGCGGAGCTTTTCAGCGCGCCGGTTTCCCAACGCCGCGCCTGAGTGCGCAGCCGCCCGTCGTTTGCGGGATGGTTCCTGCTAGTTTTTATTTTCATGCTTTTTTACCAAGGAGCTTTTTCAGGGCGGTACGCGCCGCCGAGTACGGATCGTGGCGGCGGGAGGATAGGTCGTTAAGGATCTTCCGCCACTCTTTCCCGCTGGCGCACTCTTCGGTTATAAATTCCCGCAGGCCCGTCTCCAGCAGTTCCAGGAACGCGGTCCGGGCCATATTATGGGAGCGCTTTTCCCACGCCTCGTAATTAACGAGGGTGTGCCTGTGCAGGCGTATGGCTTCCATGAGCTCGTTCATGCCTTTGCCGGAAAGGGCTTCGGTCTTCAATATGGGCGTCTTCCAGCCGTCGCGCGGCGCCAGGCCCTCCACCGTCAGCAGCAGGGAGCGCGCCAGCAGGCCGCTGTCCTTCTGGTCGCATTTATTTACCACGAAAATATCGCCTATCTCCAGCACGCCGGCCTTCAGGGCCTGTATATCGTCGCCTTGCCCGGGTGACAGGACCACCAGCACGGTGTGGGCCGCGCCGGCCACCTTCACGCCGTCCTGACCCACGCCGGCCGTCTCGATAATGATGAGGTCCTTGCCCATCGCGTCGAGGACCGTGACCGTATCGAAGACGGAGCGCGAAAGCCCGCCCAGGCTGCCGCGCGAGGCCAGCGAACGGATGAAAACTTTGGGATCGGCCGCGTGGCGCTGCATGCGGATGCGGTCCCCGAGCACGGCGCCCCCGGAGTACGGGCTGGTCGGGTCCACGGCCACAACGCCGACGGACTTGCCGGCCTTGCGCGCGGCCTCCACCAGCCGGTCGGCCAGCGTGGATTTGCCTGCGCCCGGCGCGCCGGTGATGCCGACCACGTGCGCCTTGCCCGCGCGGGCATAGAGCGCCTTAAGCGCGGCGCGCGCCGACGGCATCTCGTCGTCCAGGTCGCGCATCAGGCGGGCCGCGGAGGCCACGTCGCCGCGCAATATCTTCCGGGTATATGCGTCCATTTTTAAACCGCGATCTCTTTGAGCGAGGGGGAAACGATAAGCTGCGCGCCGGTGACCTTTTGAATTTCTTCGGCCGTGAAGCCGGGCGCGGTCTCTTCAAGCACAAGGCCCTTGTCCGTAACGCGTATGACCGCGAGGTCGGTCACTATCAGGCTGACGCAGCGCTGCCCGGTCAGGGCGAAGCTGCATTCCTTTACTATCTTCGGCGTGCCGTCCTTGTCGGTGTGCGTCATCGTGACGACCATATTCTTCGTTCCGGCCGCCAGGTCCATCGCGCCGCCCATGCCGGGGATGGTGTCCTCGCCGGGAACTTTCCAGTTGGCCAGGTCGCCTTTTTCCGAGACCTGGAAAGCGCCGAGGAAGGTCATATCCAAATGCCCGCCGCGGATTATCATGAAAGAATCGGATTGAGAAACGAGGGCGCCGCCGGGGAGGATGGTCACCGCCTGCTTGGTGGCGTTCACTATGTCCGGGTCTTCCTCGCCCTTTTTGGTTTTGGGGCCCATGCCTATAATGCCGTTCTCGGTATGGAGGACGACATCCTTGCCGCCCAGGTATTCAGCCACCAGTGCCGGTATGCCGAAGCCGAGGTTGACGTACATCCCGTCTTTTACTTCCTGCGCGGCGCGCTTGGCCAGCTGCTCTTTGCTAAGTCCGTTTTTCATATTTTTCGCCTTTCACAACCCTGGTGACGAAGATGCCCGGCGTGTGGACGGAGTCGGGGTCGAAGGTGCCGGTCTCGACGAGCTCCTCCACCTCGGCTATGGTGACCTTGGCGGCCGGTGCCATCACGGGATTATAGTTCCGCGCGGAATAGCGGTAGACCAGGTTGCCGGCCCGGTCGCCCTTGCGCGCCTTGATAAGCGCGAAGTCGGCCCGCAGCGGCAGCTCCAGCAGGTATTCACGGCCGTCTATGACGCGCTTCTCCCGTGTTTCCTCTATCGGCGTTCCGACGCCGGTGGGGGTATAGAACCCGCCCAGGCCCGCGCCCGCGCAGCGGATGCGCTCGTTCAGCGTGCCCTGCGGGATTATCTCAAGCTCTATCTGTTTTTTCCTGTACATCTCCCTGAACCAGGGCATCTTGGCCGCCGGGCCGGGGAATGAACCTATGAATTTCTTTATCTGGCCGCTCTTCGCCAGCAGGCCGATGCCGTAAAGCTGGCCGTCGGCTGAATCGGTGGAACCCATATTGTTGCCGATTACCGTCAGGTTCTTCACGCCTTTCCTGACCAGCGCGCGTATCAGGTTCTCCGGGATGCCGCAGAGGCCGAACCCGGCCGACATTACGACGGCACCGTCATTGATATCCTTAACCGCTTCGTCCGAGCTTTTTACGAGTTTATCCATGATAAATTAATTATATAAGATTTTAAAGACGCGCGTATTTTCGCGTTTATCCAATCTCGCAAATAGTAAAATATGGCGGTAGCGGTTAAGCAACCGCCCGTTCCAGGCAGGAGGAAGCTTATGGCCGTCCGCGTGATAAAATTTAAAACACTCGAGAAGAATCTTTCGGGCCGCGCCGGCTGGAAAGAACTGCTGTGCCCGTCAGCCGGTTCCGTACTGGCGCTGCTGATAGGCCGGGACGGCTGCCCCGGCTGCGTAAAGTTCAAACCCGCCTTCGAGAAGCTCGCGCGCGCGTTCGCCGGCAGGCGCGGCCGCCCGGCGAAGTTCGCCCGCATCCATATAAGCTGCCCCGGCGGCTCTATGACCGAATCTATCCGCGCCAAAAAGCTGCTCGGCCATTATTTCTACCCCACAGCCGTCGTTCTGGCCAGGTCCAAAGACCTCGGCGTCTTCGAATATCACCGCGCCATCTCCCCGTCCATACCCGAACTGCAGCGCGCCGTCACCGCCGCCCTCCGCGCGGCCAAGATCCTTGCTGGTAAATAAAAAAAAGGGGTCAGGCCCCTTTATTTGGAAAAAGGGGCCTGACCCCTTTTTACCCGCCGGAGAGGACGGGGAAGATCTCGACGGCGCAGCTGATCTCGATGGCGGCGTCCATTTTCAGCGTCACGCCGCCCACCATCACCGCCATAACCTCGCATTCGGGAATATCCAGCACCCTGAGCAGGGTGCGCGGCGTAATGGGCAGCTTTGTTTCCAGAGAAGTCTTTTCATCCGCGTTGGGAAGATAATGCCTGAGGTTGGCGTGCGCCGTGATCCGGTAACGGTATATCGTCTCGTCTTGTTTCGCCATGATCAATTCGGGGACACAATACCTATTTCCATCTTTATTACAGCAAAATAGGTATTATGTCCCCGTATTATTTGATTCCTAATTCGGCCAGCTTCTTCGAGGACGGGACCCCGTCGTTGTTCCAGCCGCGGAGCCGGTAATACTGATAAAGCATGTTCCCCAGGTCCGGCAGCACGCCCTTTGCCGAACCGTCCGGCTTGGCCTCCGCGTAGAGCCGCGGCGGCAGCACGTCATCCTTACGGCTTACGCCCAGCTTCACGCTGTACATCCGCTTAAGATTGAACAGCCGCTCGCCGGTCAGCAGCACCTCTTCCATCGTAGCGTCCCAGCCGCAGATCAGCTGGAGCCAGCGCGCTATCTTCTTCGGCCCCACCCGGCCCATGAACAGGAACTTGCACATGCCGAGCGGGTTGAAGACGGACAGGTAGTTCTGCATATTGACGACTATGGGCGGCTTGTCGGAAGACTGGTGCGGATTGGGCGGCGTGGTGTAGCCGAAGTCGGCCGCCGGGATGCCGCGGTCCAGGAAATAGGTCAGGCCTTCAAGGTGGCAGGCGCCGCGCACCGCGGTGGCGTAGTTAAGCGCCATACCGACATGGCCGCGCGGGTCGTGGGCCGGGAATTCCAGGCCTTTAGTGTGAACCGCGAACTCAGGGGCCCGGCCGCCCAGCTTCTCGGCCGCTTTTTTTACGCCAAGGCCCAGAACCTTGCCGATATGGTGCTGCCGGCCTATCAGGTGGATAAGCGCCACCACGCTGGCGCCGTTCCAGCCCAGCTTAACTCCGCCCGTGTCTTTATCGGTAATAATGCCGCGCTCATAAGCTTCAATGGCGAAAGCCACTATGCCGCCGGCGGAGATGGTGTCCACGCCGTAGCGGTTGCACCACTCGTTGGCTACCGCCAGGGCTTCAGGGTCGTCGTTCAGGCAGTTGGCGCCCAGCATGCCGATGGTCTCGTACTCGGGGCCGTGGCCGTAGAGTCCCAGCTTTTCGTTCTTGTAGATCTTGCCGCAGCGGATGGGGCAGGCGTAGCAGGAATAATGCTTGTCCAGCATCAGCGGCTGCATTACCTGGCCGCAGATCTTCTTGGCGCCTTCGGGCCAGCTGCCCAGCTGCCAGTTCTTTATAGGCAGGGCGCCGTATTTTTCCACGGCCTCCACGCCGCCGGAAGTGCCGAAATTGGTCAGCCCTACGGTGTTCTTCCGCACCTCTTCGATGTCGGCCTTAAGCTCGGCCTTGTATTCCTCCGGCATAGCCAGCTGGAACTGTATGGCCGGGTCTCCATCCACAACAACGGCTTTAAGGTTCTTGGACCCCATCACCGCGCCGATGCCGGCGCGCGCCGCCACGCGCGAGATGGGCGGGTCGAACATTATGGAAGCTATCGGGAGCAGCTGTTCTCCCGCAGTGCCTATCACGGCGGCCTTGGCGCGGGGGGAGAACTTGCCCTGCAGCAGCTGGCCGGTCTCGTAAGCGTCCTTGCCGTGCAGGTGTTCTGCGGACCGGAACTCAACGCCGGCCTTCGTGATGTAAAGCAGCGTCAGCTCGGAACAGCGCCCGGTCATCACCATCCCGTCGAAACCGGTCTTGCGGAATTCCGCAGGCCAGTGCCCGCCCACCGTCGCCTCGTTCCAGATCCCCGTCTGCGGCGACTTGGCGCAAACACAGTGCTTGGAAGTGCCCGGCAGCGAACCGCCCGTGAACAGCCCCGAAATAAACAAAAGCGGAGCCGAAGGATCCAGCGGATCCATATCATTCGGAAAATCGTAATACAATATCTTCGCCGCCAGCCCCGACCCCAGATAATACTTCCTCGCATCGGCCTCGGTAAATTCAATGATGCTTGAGGTCTTTTTAGAAAGATCGATCCTCAGCAGCCTGCCAAAAAAACCGAACGGTGTTTTTTTATCATTCATAATTTATCAGTTTCAATTTATTCTGTACTTGAGCGGGTAGCGGCGGAACATAATTTGAAGGGGTGACGCCGGGTTCGCCCGAAGGGGGCATCCGGACCCCGACCTGGTCTAGCCTGGGAGGGGGAGGATAAGGGCGGCCGCGCTGGCCGACCCGGCCCCCTGAGCGGCGAACCCGGCGGCAGGACCCCGAACTGGCAGTCCGCCGCCACCCGCGAACCCTTTATATCGTCTTGAACGCCTTGTGCAGCGTTTTCAGGGCCTCGTCTATCTCGGCCTTCGTCACGTTCATCGGCGGGCTGATGCGCAGCACGTTCCCGTACAGGCCGCCCTTCCCTATCAGCAGCCCGTCCTTCTTGGTCTCCTCGAATATCTTCACCACGGCCTTCGCGTCCGGCGCCTTCGTCTTCCTGTCGGAGACCAGCTCCACGCCTATCATCAACCCCATCCCGCGCACATCGCCGATGCACTTGAACTCCTTCTGCATCGCCAGCATCTCGCCGCGCAGATAGTCGCCCATCTTCGTGACATTGTCCATTATCTTCGCCTCGTTGATGTAGTCTATCGTCGCGTGCGCCGCCGCGCAGGAAACCGGGTTGCCGCCGAAAGTGGATATCGTCAGGCCCTTCAGCGACTCGGCGATCTTCGCCGTTGTGGCCGTCCAGCCTATCGGGATGCCGTTGGCCATGCCCTTCGCCGACGTCATAATGTCCGGCACCACGCCGAAATGCTCGATGCCGAACCACTTGCCGCCCGTCCGGCCCCAGCCCGTCTGCACCTCGTCGGCTATGAACAGCCCGCCATACTTGTGCACGATGTCCACCACCACCTTGAAATATTCCTTGGGAGGCACCACGAACCCGCCCACGCCCAGTATCGGCTCGGCCAGCAGGGCCGCTATCTTGCCGCAGGTCTCGGTCTGGATAAGCTCTTCCAGGTCATGCGCGCAGGCCATATCGCAGGCCGGGTAATTCAGCTTGAACGGGCAGCGGTAGCAGTAGGCCGCGTGCGCGTGCTTTATGCCGGCCACCAGCGTCCTGGAGACGCGCCAGTTGGAATGCGCGGTCATATTCATCGTGAGCAGCGAGCGGCCGCTGTAGGAATGGCGCAGCGCTATTATCTCCTGCGCCCCGGTGTAATGCTGGGCGGTCAGCACCGCCATCTCATCCGCCTCGCTGCCGCTGTTGGTGAAAAAGCTCTTCTTGATGTCGCCGGGCGTGATGCCCGCCAGCCGCTCGGCCAGCTCGGCCGCGGGGGCCGTCGGGTACAGCGTGGAAACATGCTGCAGCTTCTTGAGCTGGGCCGCGGTCCTGTCTATGACCGCCGGGTTGGAATGCCCGACCGATACGGTCAGTATGCCGCCGAAGAAGTCCAGGTATTCGTTACCCTCGGCGTCGTAAACGCGGCAGCCTTTGCCGCTCACCAGCGGCAGCGGCTCGGCGTAGTAAGTTATCACCGAGGGGTACAGGAATTCCTTGTATTTCTTCGTCAGCTCGGCGTTGGTGTATTTTTTCGTCGCTTCGGCGTTGGTCATTTTAAGCTCCTTAAGCTGTCTCCGCGGGCATTATATAGCGCAGGTATCGAACTGCTTCCGCTTGATGAACTTTCCCCGGCCCCTGGCGCCGGTGAACTTATTGTCGCGCGCCACCACTTCGCCGCGCGAGATGACCACGGCCGGCATCCCTTCGAGCTCAAAGCCCTCGAACGCCGAATAGTCCACCGCGTGGTGGCTGGTCTCTTTGGAGATCTTGCCTTTCTTTTTCGGGTCCATAATGAGCAGGTCCGCGTCGGAACCGGGCGCTATGGTGCCCTTCTCGGGGTACAGGCCGAAGATGCGGGCGGGGTTGGTCGAGGTTATAGCCGCGAAGCGGTTGCGGTCCAGCCGCCCCTTCTTCACGCCGTAAGTGTAGAGCAGGTTCAGCCTGTCGCCGACGGCCGGGATGCCGTTCGGTATCTTCAGGAAGCTGTCCTTGCCCATATCCTTCTGGCCTTTGAAGTTGAAAGAACAGTGGTCGGTAGCCACGGTCTGGAGGAAGCCGTCGCGCAGGCCTTCCCAGAGCTTCTTCTGGCCGGCGCGGTCGCGCAGCGGCGGCGACATCACCCACTTGGCCGCCTCGAAGCCCGGCTTCATATACAGCTCGTCGTCCAGCAGCAGGTACTGCGGGCAAGTCTCCGCCATCACCAGCTGGCCGCGGTCGCGGGCGCCCTTAACTTCCTTCAGCGCCTCATTGCAGCTCAGGTGCACTATATAGAGCGGCGCGCCGGCGGCTTTCGCCAGCACTATGCCGCGGTGCGTCGCCTCGCCCTCGGCCGAGGCAGGGTGGGCCACCGGGTGGTACTGCGGCCCGGTATGACCGTCCTCGATCAGGTGCTTCATCAGGTAGGACAGCATGTCGCCGTTCTCGGCGTGGATAGAGACCAGCACGCCGTGCTTCTTGGCGGCGGTGAGCACTTCCAGGAAAGTCGCGTCGTCCACCATGAACGCGCCCTTGTAGGCCAGGAAGCATTTAAAGCTGGTGATGCCTTCCTTTACGAGCTTCGGGATCTCGGCCGCTATCTTGTCGTTATAATCCACCATCGCCATGTGGAAGCCGTAGTCCACAACGGCCTTGCCGTCCGCCTTTGCGTGCCAGGCCTTCAGCGCGTCGATGGTGCTGCCGCCCTTTACCGGTATGGCGAAGTCCACTATGGTGGTGGTGCCGCCGCAGGCCGCGGCTTTCGTTCCGCTTTCGAAATCGTCCGCCGAGACCGTGCCCATGAAAGGCAGGGCGAAATGCGTGTGGACGTCGACGCCGCCCGGGTAGATCTCCAAACCTTTAGCGTCGATGACTTCGGCGCCCGGAGGGGGGGCGATCTTCGCCGCTATCTCGGCTATCTTCCCGTTCCTGATAAGGATGTCTGCCTTATAGGATTCGGAAGCCGTGAACACGCTGCCGTTCTTTATCAGCATCTCGCCGGAAGCTTTTACTTTTTTCGCCATATTTCTCCTTTAATTAGGGACAGCGCCCTATTTTCCTTCCCGGGTCCCCGCTTGCGCCGAAACAACAGGGTCGCCATCGTTCTTAACAAATAAATAGGGCGCTGTCCCTATTTATTTAAGGCAGCAGCTTGACTATGTCTTCGTAGGTCTCGGGCCGGCGGTCGCGGTAGAACTGCCAGGTGTTGCGTATCTCGGAGATCTTGTCCAGGTCTATGTCGGCGGTCACCAGTTCGTCGTTGTTCTCGCTGCCCTCGGTCAGTATCTCGCCGCGCGGGTTCACGAAATAGCTGTGCCCGTAGAACTTGCCGATGTTCCAGGGCTTCTCGGTGCCGACCCGGTTGATGCAGCCCATGAAATAGCCGTTGGCCACCGCGTGCGCCGGCTGCTCCAGTTTCCACAGGTGCTGGGAAAGCCCGGCCACCGTGGCGGACGGGTTGAACACTATCTCCGCGCCGTGCAGGCCCAGGATGCGGGCGCCTTCGGGGAAGTGGCGGTCGTAGCAGATGTAGACGCCGACCGTGCCGTACTTGGTCTCAAAGACCGGGTAGCCGAGGTTGCCCGGCTTGAAGAAGAACTTTTCCCAGAAACCGGCCACCTGCGGGATCTGGATCTTGCGGTATTTCCCGAGGTATTTGCCGTCCGCGTCTATGACGGCGGCGGTGTTGTAGTACACGCCGGCCATAAGCCGCTCGTACATCGGGACCACAATGACCATCTTGTATTTTTTCGCGTACTTGGACATCAGCGCGGTGGTCGGCCCGGGCACGGCTTCGGCGGTGGCGTACCATTTAGCGTCCTGCGAAGGGCAGAAATAGGGCGTGGAAAAAATTTCCTGCAGGCAGAGTATCTGCACGCCTTTCTTGCCGGCCTTGTCTATCATCGGCAGGTGCTTCTTTATCATCGCGTCCTTTATCTGCTGGACGGTCCCCTCTCCTTCCTGCATCGGAAGGCCGCACTGTATCAACCCGCATTTTACGATTCTGGCCATTGTTTTACCGCCTTTTGTAATATTTTGCCGCTCCCCTTGCTACGAAAAATATAAAAGCATATTTAAAGGCGGCGGACAAGGCGGCGTAATGATATCTTTATTATTGCTACTCAGCGGCATTTAAAAGATGGAGGGCTTATATAATATAATACCTAAACTATGGGAATTCCCGGCCCGGTAAAACGCGGCAAAACCCTGTTCCCGCTCCTGCTGGCGCTGCTCTGCGCCTGCGGCACGGACTACGCCGCCCTGCGGATGCCCAAAAAGGACCCCTACCCGGATTTCGCGGCCCTGGCCGCCGCCAATGTGGAAGGCCGGGACTATTCCAGGGAAATTTACGGCCGCGGGTCACCGGTCACCGTCTTCGCGGTGCACGGCGGGGACATAGAAACGGCCACTTCCCGGCTGGCCCGCAAGATCGCGGGCGCGGATTTCAACCTTTACCTCTTCAACGGCTGGCTGGGCAAAGACAGCCGCCGCCTGCACGTCACCTCGGTCAATTTCGACGACCCTGCCGCGGTGGCGCTTTCCTCTGCCGCCGTTCTGGCCGTATCGCTGCACGGGCAGATGGACAAGGGCGCTTGGACCTGCGTAGGCGGCTCGAACCCGGAGGCGGGCAAAATAATGGCGGACGCGCTGCTGGCGGCCGGCTTCGAGGCCGAGTTCCCCTGCCGGCGGCTGCCGGGCGTCAACGCGAAGAACATCGTCAACAGGGCGCAAAAAGGCGGCATCCAGCTGGAGCTGACGCCGCGCCTGCGCCGCAGGCTTGAAACTTCCCCCGCCGATTTGTCAAAATTTACCGACGCGGTACGCAAGTCCGTTCTGGAAGCTTTACGCAGGGCAGCAGGAGAAACAAAATGAAAAAGATCCGCATATTCGCTTTCGGCGGCAACGAAGTGTCGCCCGTGGGCCTGAAGGACAAGGACGGCAAGACCATCAACCCCGACATAGCCATGCAGTGGCAGCGCACCGCCGACACGGGCAAGCTGGTGGCCGACATTTTCGAGAAGCACCCGAAAGATCTCTATGTGCTGTCGCACGGCAACGGCCCGCAGGTGGGCAACATCCTGCTGCGCGCCGAGATGTGCCGCCCCACGATGTTCCCTCTCCCGCTGGACGTCTGCGTGGCGGACACGCAGGGCGCCATGTCCTATATGCTGGCCCAGCTGAATAACGAGCTCAACATCCGCGGCATAGACAATATAGTGGCCGGCATAGTCACGCAGGTGGTGGTGAACAAGGACGACCCCGACTTCAAGAGCCCGTCCAAGTACGTGGGGCAGTCCTACACCGCCGACGAGGCGAAACAGCGCGCGGCCGAGGGCTGGGTGATGAAACTTTACAAGAAGGACGACAAGGGCGCCGAGATCTGGCGGCGCGTGGTGCCCTCGCCGGTGCCCGTGGACATAGTGGAGATAGACGCCATAGAGGCCATGCTTGAAAAAGGCATAGTGCCCATAACCGTGGGCGGCGGCGGCATACCGGTGCGCGAGGTCACCCCCGAGATAAAGGACGGGAAGGAAACCTACACCTGCAATTATAACGTGAAGTTCTCCAAGCCGCACAAGCAGGGTGAGAAGCCGCTTAAGATGTACACCGGCGTGGAAGCCGTCATAGACAAGGACCTGGCCAGCGCTTTGACCGGCTGCATGCTGATGAAGCGCGCCAAGGCCCGCGGCGAGGATGTGGAGGTCAGCCTGACCATCTTCACCGGCGAGGACGGAGCCAAGCTCAACTACCAGAAGCCCGACCAGG
>CAZJUL010000042.1:7969-13938 GCA_964549095.1 uncultured Elusimicrobiaceae bacterium | reverse complement strand
TGGTGATCATCATACTGCTGGAGCTGTGCTGCAGGGGACTGCGCTGGAAGCTGCTGCTGGACCCGGCCGCCCCCGTGCGGGCCTGGGACGCCTTCCGCATCGAGACGGCCGGCCTGGCCCTGAACAATGTCCTGCCTCTGCGCCTCGGCGAGCTAATGAGGGGGACTATCGGGGCGGGATTCTTCCGGATACCGGTCATAACGGTATTCTCCACCATACTGGTGGAACGCGCCCTGGACACCATGGTGCTGGCCGCGCTGTTCACCGCGGCGGCCGCGCTGGGCGGGGCCGGCGGGGTGCTGAGCGGCTACGGCGGCTATTTCTGGGTACTGCTGGGCGGCCTGACGGCGGCCATCGCCGCGCTGATCTTCGTGGACGAGATAATGGCCCATCACTTCTGCGCCGGGTTCTTCGCAAGGTCCCCGCGGCTCACTAAGCTGCTGGGCAACCTGGCGCTCGGGGTGAGGGCCTTTCATTCCTGGAAGACCGGCTCCGCGGTCCTGGCGCTGGCCGTGCTGCAGTGGCTGCTGGACGCGCTGAACCTTTACGTCATGGCTTTCGCTTTCGGCATAAACGGCGTGATGGACATCTATAAATGCGTAGTCGTGCTGTTCTCGACGGCTATCGCGGCCTCCATACCCGGGATGCCCGGCTATTTCGGCAATTTTGAATTCGCGGTGGCCAAGGTCACGGGCGCGTGGGGCGTGCCCAACAGCACCGGCGTGGCCTACGCGACCTATGTCCACGTGATCACCTACCTCCTGGTCACTATCCTCGGGCTGGTTTTCGTTTACCAGATGGGGCAGTCGCTGGGTAAAGTGTGGGCGCAGTTCCGCGGGAATAAAGATTAGGGACGGGGACATACCTTGCCGCAAGATGTGTCCCCGATGCTTAAGTCCTATTTGTATGGAAAGCAAAATAAAATCCGTTCTGATGCTCAGCCAGACCTTCTACCCGGCCATAGGGGGCTCGGAAAAGCAGGCGCTGGAGCTTTCGCGCGCGCTGTCGGCCCGCGGCGTGAAGGTTTCCGTGCTGACGCGCCGCATCGAGAACGCGCCGGCCCGGGAGACTATGGACGGCGTGGCCGTCCGCAGGCTGGAGACTTTCGGCTCCGGGGCCGTGGATTCGGTCGTCTTCCTGCTGAAAAGCTTTATTTACCTGCTGGCCAACGCCGCCGACTACGACGTGGTGCACGTGCACCTGGCCTCTTCCCCGGCGGTGGCCGCCACGCTGGCCTCGATGCTGACCGGCAAGAAGGCGGTCATAAAGCTGGGCGGCGGGCGCGGGGTGGACGAAATAACGCTTTCCATGAAGACCTGGCTGGGCCGGCTCAAGCTGAAATTCTTCCAGCTGGCCGGGCCCGAGCTGCTGGTAATGAACGGCGAGGTCTACGACTGGCTGAAGGGCGACCCCGCTTTTTCGGGCCTGAAGCTGCGGCGCTTCCGCAACGGCGTGGACACGGGCAAGTACTCGCCGCATTCCTACCACGAGAAGATAAACGCCAAGACCGCGCTCGGCTTCGATAATGCCACCCTCTTCCTTTTCGTGGGGCGGCTGTCGCCGGAAAAAAGAATGCGGGAGTTCATAGAGGTCTGGGCCCAGCTGTTCTCCGAAGAGCGGGAAAAGCCGAAGATGCGGCTGGTGATAGTGGGCAAGGGGCCGGAGGGGGGTAGCATCAAAAAGGCGGTGGCCGACCTGGGCGTAGGCGCAACGGTCACGCTTGTCGGCGCCAAGGACGACCTGCTGCCCTATTACGGCGCCGCGGACGTTTTCGTGCTGCCGTCCATCTCGGCCTGCGGCGCGGCCATCATGGCCGGCCGGGTGGGCGGGGCCTGCGAGGCCGTGACGGACGGCGTGAGCGGCTGCCTGTTCGACCCGCTCAGCCCGCAGGAGATAAAGACCTGCATCAGGAAGCTGATGTCGGACCATACCATGCCGCTGAAGATGGGCGAGGAAGCCAGGAAGACCGCGGTGAGCGAATATTCCATGGTCAGGGTGGCGGAAGACCTGCTGGAGATCTACGGCGAAAAATAGGCCGGGGAAAAGGAACCGATATGTGCGGGATCTGCGGACAATATAATTACGCGACGGGCGCGGGCGTGAGCCGGGAAGACCTGGAGAAGATGAACGGCCTGATAGTGCACCGCGGGCCGGACGATTGCGGCTTTTACCAGTCCGGCGGGGTGGGCCTGGCCATGCGGCGCCTGTCCATCATAGACCTTTCCAGCGGGCATCAGCCGATGTCCAACGAGGACGGCTCGATCTGGATAGTCTTCAACGGCGAGATCTACAATTTCCCGGAGCTGCGCGACGACCTGCTGGCCAAGGGCCACAAGTTCAAGACCAAGTCCGACACCGAGACCATAGTGCACCTCTACGAGGAAAAAGGGCTGGACTTCCCTAAATACCTGCGCGGGATGTTCGCGGTCGCTATCTGGGATTCGGTTAAAAAACGGCTGGTGCTGGCCCGCGACAGGGTGGGCAAAAAGCCGCTTTTCTACGCGGTCAACGGCTCCTCCATCGCTTTCGCCTCCGAATTGCGCCCGCTCACTACCGTGAGCTGGTTCAAGCGGGACCTGGATATGGCCGCTGTCGACGCTTTCCTTACTTTGCAGTACATCCCCAGCCCCATCAGCATATATAAGAACGTCAGGAAACTGGAGCCCGCTTCGGTAATGGTGGTGGAGGACGGGGCGGTCAGGACGCAAAAATACTGGGACCTGCCGCTTTCGGCCGAGAAGCTGGGCTACCTGCCCACGGACGAGATCAAGAAGCGGCTTTACGACGAGCTGTTAGAGGCCACGAAGATAAGGCTCATCTCCGAAGTGCCGCTGGGCGCCTTCCTTTCCGGCGGCATAGATTCCTCCATAATTACTGCGCTCATGGCCAGGAGCTCGGCGGAGCCCGTCAAGACTTTCTCCATCGGGTTCAAGGAAGCCGAGTTCTCAGAAACCGACTACGCCAGGCAGGTCGCGAAGATGTACGGCACCAAGCACACGGAATTCATAGTGGAAGCCAACATGGCCGACGTGCTGGAAAAGCTGGTGGCGCATTACGGCGAGCCGTACGCGGACGCCAGCGCGCTGCCTTCGTATTTCGTGTCGCGCGAGACGCGCAAGGCCGTGACGGTGGCCCTGAACGGCGACGGCGGCGACGAATGCTTCGGCGGCTACCTGCGCTACATGGCCATGAAGATAGACCGCGTCTGGGGCCGGGCCCCCGCGGCGCTGAAGAAGACGCTGCTGAACTTAACCTACCTGTTCCCGAAGAAGGCGCCGTATAACGTGTTCTGGCGCGCCGAGAAGTTCATGAAGTCTTCCCTGCTGGAGACCCTGCCGCTGCGCTATCTTTCCACGGTGGCGTTCTTTGGCCCCACGGACAAGCCGGGGCTGTTCAGCAACGAGTTTATCAATGCGCGCGGCGGCAGCGCCGATTACGCGGAGAAGTATATCACCGAATTGTTCAAGATACCGGCCGGGCAGGACCTGCTGAACAAGCTTATCTACGTGGATTTCCATTCCTACCTGCCGGAATGCCTGATGACCAAGATGGACATCGCCTCCATGGCCAATTCCCTGGAGACGCGGTCGCCTTTCCTGGACCAGAAGGTGATAGAGTTCGCCTATACCCTGCCGGGGAGCATGAAGCTGAAGGGCGTGAACGGGACGAAGTGGATACTGAAGGAAACTTTCAAGGATATGCTGCCGCCCGAGATCTACAAGCGCGGCAAGATGGGCTTCGGCATCCCGCTGGGTCCGTGGTTCAAGGGCGAGCTGAAGGACCGCTGGGCGGGGACCTGCCTGTCGGAGAAGGCGCTGTCGCGCGGCTATTTCAACCCGGACTACCTGCATAAGATGTGGGACGAGCACCAGAACGGGCTGCGCGACCACGGCTACCATCTGTGGGCGCTGCTGATGCTGGAAATGTGGCATAACCAGTTCGCCGACGACTTTAAACTTTAATCCGGTGACATAATACCTATTTATTCTTAAGGACCCGGAATTAAGTATTATGTCACCGTATTACCATGTCACCGTATTACCAACAATGAAAATAGTACTGGTAAATCCGGACATCCCCTGGAACGCCGGCAATATCGGGCGGACCTGCGTGGCGACGGGCACGGAGCTGGTTTTTGCGGGTAAGCTGGGGTTCAAGCTGGATGCGAAGGAGATACGGCGGTCCGGGCTGGATTACTGGCAGTACCTGAAATATTCGGTCTTCAAGACTTTCGACGCTTTCCTGGAGGCGGAGGGGAAAAACCCTTCGCTTATTTTTTTATCCACGCGGGGAAAGAAGACCATCTGGGAAGCGCCTTACAAAAAAGATTCCTGCCTTATCTTCGGCAGCGAGGGCGCCGGCCTGCCCCACGCGATGTACGAGAAATACGCCGACAGGCTGTACCGCATCCCGATGTCCTCGGACCACACCCGTTCCCTGAACCTTTCCACCGCCGCCGGCGTAGTCCTCTACGAGGCCCTCCGACAGACACGGTAGCCTTCCTCGCTTGGTCGTCGGCGTATTCCCCTCTCTCGCGGGACCGGGGGTTTGCGGAAGAGGCCCGTGGTTTCCGCCGGCGAAGAACTCGCCTCGCACACAGTGCTCGGCTCAAACATTCTTCGCCGGTCGCCTAATGATAGCGACTTCGCTCCAACCACGGGCCTAACCCCCTTAATGCTCGTTCGGGGAATACGCCGCCTCCTGAACTATTCCATAAGTCTACGGGGCGTAGCGCTGAAGGACGGTTTCGGTGCCTTCGCTGACCATTATCAGGGTTTCGTTGGTGACTTTGATCTCGATGACCTGTTTCGCGGGGCCGACGCTCAGCTCCAGGTGGTCAGGGTCGGTCAATTTGAAGTTGCCGACGGTGGCGACATTGGTGAATCTTTTGGCGGGGTCTTCGGCGTCACGGGCTATCATTATGTTCTGGACCTTGCCGTCGGAAGTGAAAGACAGCAGTTCAGGCGAATCCGGGCTTTCCTGCCAGTGGCCGACCAGGAAACCGAACTGCGGGTCGTCCGCCACATAACCGGCGGCTTTGTTTACGCCGGCCATATCTTCCAGCCAGGTTTCATCCGCCAGCTTCCACTTGCCGGATTCGCGCGTCATCCGTACGGCCCCCGCCGAGTTGCCGCCTAGCGGCCCCTGGCCTTCCAGCGCGAACAGCGCGGTTTTGCCTTCTATCGTCCTGGTCTTTATGACCGGGTTTTTGGGCTGCTGGGCGGCTATCGCCTGGATAACGGTTTCGAACGGCGTATCCGAACCCTTCAGTTCGGCGAGCATTTCCTTGGATAAAAAACTTTCAACGGCTTTTGTATCATTGGCCTGCATCGCCGAGAGATAGTTGGTGTAAACCGCGTCCGGCGGCGTGGGATCTCCTTTAAGCAGGAAGTAGCCCGCCGCCAGGGCGACGGCGGCGACAGCGACGGCGACTTTGATCCCGGCCCCGCTGCGCGCGGCGGGTTCCGGCTCCGCGGGCGAATCGGTCAAGGACGAGGCCGGCGCTTCGGCGGCGTTCTGCCGCAGCTTTTCCCATTTCGCGAAAATTATCCCGCAATACGGGCAGTCGGCGGACTCTTCCTGCACTTCTTTATTGCATTTCGGGCAAGGTTTCATTTCAGCTCCCTCTTTTTCAGGACAGGGATCCCCCTGTTTTATTTTTGAAGGCGTCCGTGCCGATGAGGTAGAAGCTGTTGAAGATGAAGACCGAGCCCACAAAAAACATGAATTTGGCCGTGCCTTCGGTATGGGCTATCAGGCCGGTCGCGGTCAGCAGGTAGGTCCAGTCGTGCACGCCGCCGCCCACCAGGGGCAGCTCCTGCCTTATGGCGTCGCCGGCGTAGATGCTGATGTTCAGGAAATTCTCGCCTATCCAGAACAGGCACAGCTGCCAGCCCAGGCGCTGTTCGTGTTTGTAGAAATGAAAGAGGCAGAGCGCGGGTATCAGCAGCTGGAAGACGGTGCCGCCG
>CAZJUL010000042.1:0-7959 GCA_964549095.1 uncultured Elusimicrobiaceae bacterium | reverse complement strand
GAAAAACCCCAGGAAGAGATGGCCGGCCTCGTGGAAAGCCAGGTTCACGAAATCAAGGAGGGAACTGTAGTTCTCGTTCTTGAACCACTGCAGGTAGAATAGGAACAGCCCGCAGACCAGCGCCAGCCGGCCCCAGAAAGCCGCGCCCCTGTCCGCGCCGCCGGCAGTACCGCCGCCGATCTCCACTCTGACGCCGACATTGTTGGGGTTCGGAAGCTCGTTTTTGCCGGTAAGCTTGTTCAATTCCCGCATCAGCCTGCTTTCGGCCCTTACTTCCTTGGGCACGCGCATGTTCTTGAAGCAGGCCCAGCAGAATTCGCTCTCGAGCTGGTTTTCCTGCCCGCAATAGGGGCATTTAATCTTTTCGATGCCGGAAGGGGATTCCATGGGCTATTTTTTTAAAGCTGACTTGTCTGGATCCCGGCTTTCGCCGGAACGACGGAATGTTCCGATAAATAAAATTATCCGTTTACCGATGCCGCACCGCCACCGCTTTAAGCCGCTCCAGCAGCAGCGGGGTGTAGTGCTCGAAAGAGTAGTTGTCTTCGGCCGTCCGGCGGGCGTTCCGGCCCATCGAAAGCCGCAGTTCCGGGCTGGAGACCAGCGCCCTCAGCCTGTCCAGCCAGCCGTCCGGGCTGTGGACCAGGAAACCGTTCAGCCCGTCCTGTATCAGCCGCGAGTTTATGCCGACCGGTGAGGCGACGGAGGGAATGCCGAGGGCCATGTACTGCAGGATCTTGTAGCCGCCCTTGCCGCGCGTCCATTCATTGTCCGGCAGCGGCATTATGCCGATGTCGAAATTCCCCAGGTCGGAGGCCTCGGAGTCCAGCGACCATTTTTTATAGACGCACTTCGGGCCCAGCCCTTCCAGCTTCCGGGCGCCTATCAGTTCCAGCCGCAGGTTCGGGAACTCTTCGCAGAGGGCCTTCAGCGCGCCGGCCGCCGGCAGCAGGTATTCGGTGGTGGAGTCGCTGCCTATCCAGCCTATGACGAGGTCCTGGTCGGCGCGGGCCGCGGCGCGTACCTGCCGCAGTCTATCGGGCCGGTCATCTGCAGTATGGAGCCGTTCAGCCTGCGGGCGTAATCGGCCGTGTAATCGTTCTCCACTGTGACCAGCTTCGCGGCCGCTATCATGCCGTCGAACCTGGCCTTGTAGCCGGACTCGTCCTTCACGAAAACGGCGTCGTCGAAATCAAAAGCCAAAGCGGGGTTTTTCCGCTTTATGAGGTCCTGCAGGAACAGCGGCAGGGCCAGCTTCTGCACGTAGATAACGTCGAAACCCTTCAGCCGGGATATAAAACGGGCGGTCTGCGCCAGCCTGAGGAAAAAGTTCAGCAGGTTGGAGAGCAAAGAGGCGGCCTTGCGCAGCGGCGTAGACAGAGGGCCGGCGCCGGAGAAAGCCGGGGTGATGATGTTGGAGAAGGTTTCTTTGCAGTCGTAGGGAATAACGGACGCTTCCACGCCGGCTTTTTCAAAGTGGGGGAGGAATTGGTAGACCCGCGTCCGGCTGCTGGCGACGATTTCGCCGCCTATGGTCAGGAAAAGCACTTTCATTTTTTTTCAACCTGCAGCTTTATGGTGACGGAATGGACCACGTTCCACAGGAAACGCCTGGCGAAGAGGATAAAGGGATAGAACAGGGGCCGCAGCAGCAGAAGCTTCCTGCTCATCAACCGGTCGAACGGCGGCAGGTAATCGTAGCTGACGGCCAGCAGTTTAAAGTTGGTGTTTATCCCGTAATCCGAGCCGTACCATTTTTCATCGGAGAAATAGCGTATCGTCTCGGGCAGGATGGCGGCCTTGTGCGTGGGGTCCTTGTACTGCGTGACGGACTGGTAATAGGGCACCCGGAATTCCACCACGGCGCCGGGCCGGCAGACGCGGTACAGCTCCTTGAACAGGAAGACCGTGTCGGAGAGGTGTTCGAAAAGGAAGTTGGACCAGACGCCGTCCACGCTGGCGTCCTCGAAGGGCAGGCCCTGTTCCAGGTCGCAGACTATGTCCACCCCGGCCAGCTTGGCGGAGTCCACGCCGATGTGCTCCGGGCGTTTGCGGCCGCCGCAGCCCAGGTCGACAAGGACTTTCGGCCCGGCCGCCCCGGCGGGGGCCATTTTTTCAAGCGCTGCGCGGGAATATTTTTCCATGTTCAATCCTCGTAGTCGTAGAGCAGGTCGGCCGGCTGCTTCCTGACGACATGGTTGTACCAGCTTTTCAGCCGCTGCCCCGAAAGCACGAACCAGGCGTCCACCGGGAAGCGGAAGTTCAGGTGCCGGGCGCGCCAGCCGGCCAGCTTCACCAGCAGCGCGTTCTCGAAGACCAGACCGAACAGCCCCAGCAGCAGGCGGTTCAGCGGCCCCATTTTTGAGGTGTCGTGCGTGAGGCCGCCGGAATAGGGGAAATAGTAGAAGTAGAAATATTTTATCTGCTTCCGGTAGGAGGGCTTTATCCAGGGCGCGTCGAACTTGCGCAGGGTGTGGCGGGACCATTCTTCGCGTAGAGCGGCGTGGCCGGGTAGGGCGTGTAGTAGAACAGGCGGTACCTGAGGTCCGGGTCCAGGTCCCGGCATTTCAGTATCATGTCCATGGTCAGGTAGATGTCTTCCTGCGACACGCCGGGGAAGCAGACCATCGTGGACAGGAAGGAGCGGATGCCGACCTCGCGCATCTTCTTCACGTATTCCAGCGTCTGCGCCACCGTGGCTTTTTTCTGTATCAGGTCCAGTATCTCGTCGGAGCCGGACTCGGCGCCGATATAGAGCTGCTGGCAGCCGGAGTCCTTGATCAGCTGCAGGTCTTCCGCGGTGTAATTGTTCAGCAGCAGGCCCACGTGCGCGCCCGCGTCCCACGCCAGCTTATAGGGCCTGGCAATGAGCTTCCGGCAGAAGTCGCGCACGCGCTCGGGCGAAACGAAGAAATTGTCGTCGTCGAAGGTCACGGAGTCTATCCTGTGCTTCTCCACCAGGTAGTCCAGCTCGGCCAGCACGGTGTCCGTGTCCCGGTAGAAGGTGCGGCATTTGTAGACGCTCACCACCGCGCAGAAGCCGCACTTGAACGGGCAGCCCAGGCTGGTGATGACGCCTATGGAGCGGCTTCCCCACGGCTGGGTGTAAAGGTATTTCTCCACGTCCAGGATGTCGTAGGAGAGCTTCAGCTTTTCTATCACGGGCGCGGGGTCCGCGGCGGGATTGTGCCGCACTTCTCCGCCCTCTTTGTAGGAAACGCTCTTTATGCCGGCCAGCGGCTGCTTGTCCGCCAGCGCGTGCAGGAGCTGGCGGAAGGGCTCCTCGCCCTGGCCCCGCACCAGGATGTCCACCAGCGGGTGCTTTATGGTCTGGTCCGGCATCGACGTCGGGTGCCAGCCGCCCCAGACCACCGGCACCGAGGGATACTTCGCCTTCAGCGCCGCGGCTATGCGCAGGCCGTTGGCTATCTGTATGCCGGTGAACGAACTTATGCCGAAGCAGAGGATATCGCCGCCCAGCCCGTTAATGTAGGCGTCCAGGTCCGGGATGGTCCTTTCGTCCGCTATCCGGACGTCGAACGGGGAACCCTTGAGGTAGGCGTGCAGGTGCAGCAGGGACAGCGGCACCCTGCCGGCCATTTCCAGGCCCGGCCACGGGCGGGGGAAGAATAGAACGACCTTGTTCATGCTGTTATCCTCGCCGCCTGTTCACGGAGCAGGCGCAGAAGGGAATCCGCTTCCTCCAGCCGGAAGAGGACTTTCCCGATAACGAAATACGCGGCGAACCCGGCCGCGCAGAGTCCGGTGCGCGCCAGGGCGCTTTCACCGGAAAGCCGGTAGAGTGGGTAGAGCAGGGCCGCCGCTCCCAGCGCCGCCAGCGCGCTTTTCAGGAACGGCGCCAGGATCGGCGGCCAGCTCCCGGGGAGCTTGCGCCTGATGACGGTGAAGGTGGTCAGGATGGCCAGGTTGTTGTAGAGCGCGTAGGCCGCGGGTATGCCCAGGTAGCCGAAGGCCCGGACGGACGGCACACAGAGCGCGATATAGACCGCAGCCAGGGTCACGCTGATCAGCGAGATGAGCCTGGCTTCCTGCCGGGCGTAGAAGGCCTGAGAGACCAGCGTGCCCAGCGCGTTGGCCGGCAGCGAAAGGAGGTAGAGGGCCAGGGCCGCGAAAACGGCTGCGGTGTCGGTCCGCAGGAAGGCCCCGCGCTCGAAAATAAGCTGGACCACCGGCCTGCCGTAAAGGGCCAGCAGGACCACGAACGGCGCGCTGAAAAAGAAAAGCATCCGCGCGCCTTTGACGAGCAGTTCCTTGAAGGCCGTCCCGTTATTTTCGGCGGCGTAGCGCGACATCACCGGGAAGGTGGAGACCGTCAGCCCGGACACGGTGACCATCAGTATCACGCCAATGAGCCTGGAGGCGTAATTGATGTGCGAAATGCTCCCGCTGGGCAGGCTGGAGAGGAAGTAGGCGTCGGTCAGCGGCACGGCCTTGCACACCAGCATGCCCAGCACCAGCGGGAGCATCAGCGCCAGGATCTTCGCCACGCCGGGATGGCGGATGTCCAGGGCCGGCACGTAATGGAATTCTTTGTTCCTTAAAAAACCGGCCGCCAGCACGGCCGCCTGCAGGAAAGAGGCGGTCAGCATCGCCAGCGCTATGCTTTTGGTGTTGAGGGTGTCGTGGAACGCCGTAACATAGGCGATGGTCAGCACCGGGGCTATGACCTTGTTCAGGGAGGGGATGGTGAATTTCTGGTTCGAATAGTAGATGCTGGCCAGCAGCTCGTTGATGAGGGTGAATACGATAGTCGGGAAGAGCCAGCGCAGCAGTCCCGCCGACCGCGCCAGGTTCTCCGGGCTGAAACCGGGCGTGACCAGGCGCATTATCGGCCCGGCCGCCAGTATGCCGGCGCAGGCTGCGGCGGCGCCGGCCAGGACGCTCAGGTTGAGGAAGCTGCCCACCACTTTCCAGATCTCGCCGGGCTCTTTCTCCCTGTATTCGGCGAAGACCGGGATGAAGGTGTAGTTCAGCGAGCCGGAAAGGATGGTGGTTATGAAGAGGGGCACCGTGGTGGCCGCCAGGAAGACGTCCATGTCGGCCCCTGCCCCGAAGTTGGCCGCGATCACCACGTTGCTCAGGAAGGAAAGGCCCAGCCCGAGCAGCGTGAAGACCGTGACTATCAGGGAGGACCTGGCTATTTTGCTCACTTAACGAAATCCAGGACGGAATTCCTGACCAGCTCCAGTTCTTCCGGCTTCAGGTCGGGGAAGAGCGGCAGGGTCAGCACCTTTTTCCAGACGGCGGCGGCCACCGGGGTTTCGCCGCGGAACTTCTTGTACATATCGTAGTTGTTGTTCGGGATATAATGCACGCCGGTCGAAACGCCCTTTTCCTTCAGGGCGGCGTTCAGGCCGTCCCGGTCTTCCACTTTAATCACGTAGTTGTGGCAGGCGGGCTTGGTCATGTAGCGCTTTTTCACCGGCAGGCCGAGCTTCGGATTGCCGGCGAACGCCTCGTTATAGAATTTAGTGAACTTCGCGCGCTTGCGGTTCATCTTGTCCAGTTTGGCCAGCTGCACCAGGCCGATGGCGGCCGTGATGTCGTTCATGTGGTATTTAAAGCCCAGCTCTTCGATATTGTAGTACCAGGAATAGCCTTTCGTGTCCTTGTCCTCGCGGCTCCAGGTGTCCTTGGAGATGCCCACCCAGCGCAGCTTCATCAGGCGGGCGTAGACCGCGGGGTCGTCAGTGGTGATCATGCCGCCGTCGCCGGTGGCCAGGTTCTTCACGGCGTGGAAGCTGAAGCAGCCGATGTCTCCGATGGTGCCGAGCTTCTTGTGTTTGTATTCGCAGCCGCAGGCGTGCGCCGCGTCCTCTATCACCTTCAGGTTATGGCGCTTTGCGATGTCCATCACCTTGTCCATATCCACGGCGTAGCCGCCGTAATGGACCACCACAATGGCCTTCGTCCTTTCCGTGACCAGGGCCTCTATCTTGTCCGCGTCTATGTTCAGGGTGTCGGGCTCTATGTCGCAGAAGACCGGCTCGGCGTGGTTGTAAAGTATGGCGTGGTTGGTGGAGACGAAGGTCATCGGGGTGGTTATCACCTCGCCGCCTTCGATGTCCAGTACGCACATCGCCAGGTGCAGCGCGGCGGTGGCGGAGTTCATGGCTACCGCGTACTTGCAGCCCATATAGGCCGCGAACTTGTCCTCAAATTCCTTGGTTTTGGGGCCCAGGCCTATCCAGCCGCTCTGTATAACCTCGCCCACGGCCTTCGTTTCGGCGCGTCCCATGCTGGGTCTGAATACAGGTATCATGAAGCCTCCCGGAAATCCTGCGCGACGGCCGCCCGCCCGCGTTTCTTTTATTATTATAGCTAAAAAATGTATTTTAATTTACCAGAACCCTTCCGCGAACCTTGAGCAGGGGGGGGGTATTTTGGCACAATGTATGAGAACCGCTTTTTCGACGAATTTGCCGCAGCCGCGGCACGCAAAGGATATTATGCTTAAAAAGTTATTGGAATCGTTCATCGGCAGCAAAAGCGAAAGGGACCTCAAGAAGATAAATCCCATAGTGGACCAGATCAACGCGCTGGAAGAAGACATCGCGCGGATGACCGACGACGCGCTGAAGGCCAAGACCGCCGAATTCAAGGAGCGCCTGGCCAAAGGCGAAACCCTGGACGCCCTCCTGCCCGAAGCTTTCGCCTGCGTGCGCGAAGCCTCCAAGCGCACCATCAAGCTGCGCCACTACGACGTGCAGCTCATCGGCGGCATGATCCTGCACCAGGGCAAGATAGCCGAGATGCGCACCGGCGAAGGTAAGACCCTGGTGGCCACGCTGGCCGCCTACCTGAACGCGCTCCCCGGCAAAGGCGTGCACGTGGTCACCGTTAACGATTACCTGGCCAAACGCGACTGCCAGTGGATGGCGCCCATACACCAGTTCCTGGGGCTGACCGTCGGCTTCATCCAGCACGACATGCGCAACAGCGAGCGCCGGAACATGTACAACAGCGACATCACCTACGTGACCAACAACGAGGTCGGGTTCGACTACCTGCGCGACAACATGGTCATGGACAAGTCGGAGCGGGTGATGCGCAGCCGCGCCTACGCCATCGTGGACGAAGTGGACTCCATCCTGATAGACGAGGCGCGCACCCCGCTGATCATCTCCGGCCCCGCCGAAGAATCCACCGACAAGTATTACATCGTCAACCGCATCATCCCGCTGCTGAACGTCCGCTTCGTCACCGAAAAAGAAGAGATAGAGGCCAAGCGCGACGAGGTGGACCTGGGCAAGGGCTTCGACGCCGTGGTGGACGAGAAGAACCACAACGTCTTCCTGACCGAGGAAGGCGTCAAGAAGGCCGAGAAGATCCTGGGCGTGGGCAATATCTACGACGACGTGGGCGCCGAATGGGCGCACCACATCAACCAGGCCCTGCGCGCCTACCACCTGTTCGAAAAGGACGTCGAATACGTGGTGAAGGACGGCGAGATAATCATCGTGGACGAGTTCACCGGCCGCCTGATGCCCGGGCGCCGCTGGTCCGACGGGCTGCACCAGGCCATTGAGGCCAAGGAGCAGCTGCGCATAAAGGAAGAGAACCAGACCCTGGCCACCATCACCTTCCAGAACTATTTCAAGCTTTACGGCAAGCTGGCCGGCATGACCGGCACCGCCATGACGGAGGCGGACGAATTCTGGGACATCTACAAGCTGGACGTGGTGGAGATCCCGCCGAACCGCATCTGCGTCAGGGAAGATTCCGCCGACCGCATCTACCGGACGGAGCGCGAGAAGAACAACGCCGTAGTGATGGAGATCGAAGAGCGGTGGAAGAAGGGCCAGCCGCTGCTGGTAGGCACCCGCTCCATAGAAAAATCCGAAAAGTTCTCCGCCATGCTCCGCGCCAAGGGCATACCGCACCAGGTGCTGAACGCCAAGTACCACGAGATGGAAGCCCAGATCATAGCCCAGGCCG
>CAZJUL010000041.1:0-14006 GCA_964549095.1 uncultured Elusimicrobiaceae bacterium | reverse complement strand
CGTTCTCTTTGAGGCCGCGGAAGACGCTCTCCGCGGACCTGCCGGCGCGCTTGTCGTAGCCGGAATGCTCGCCCTCGAAACCGATCCAGACGCCGTCCACGCCCATCTCCACCAGCTCGCGCGGCTCGTAGAGGCTTAGCGCCTTTATGCTGGCGAAAGCGAAGATGGAAAGCGGCCGGCCGCCCTCCACCACCTTGTCGCGGAACTCCAGCGCGCGCTGCCTGTCCAGCAGGAATTCCTCGTCCAGGATGGTGAACTGCGCGTCCGGGTTTATGTCCAGGTGCTTTCTGACCACGGCGTAGATGTCGCCGCCGGTGGCCAGCAGGCGCAGGTGCTGCCGCTTGAAGAAATGGGAGGTGGAGCAGAAATCGCAGCCGTTGGGGCAGCCCAGGCCGGCGAAGATCATGCCGGTATAGGAAACTGTCTTTGAAAAGACCTTGAGCTTGCTTTCAATTACCGGGTGCTTGTGCAGGGCCAGCGGACGCTGCCCCAGCAGTTCCCGCATGAAGGCCACGCCTTCGCCGCGGCAGATATGGTCGCACCACGGCTTCAGGGCTTCGTCGGGCAGCACGGTGCCGAAGCCGCCCAGGATGATCTTGCTGCCGGGGGAATACCGCCGGACCAGGTCCGACACTTCCTTCATCCGGTGGTAGGTGACCACTATGAACGAGATGCCGACATAGTCGTAGCCGTTCTTAAGTTCTTTGATGAGCTCTTTCCGGGAAGGGTAATGCAGCACCGCCGCCGGGTTCTCCAGGTTTTCGGCGATATAGTCCAGAGAGAACTGCTTGTGCACGGCGCGCGGGCTGAACATCCCCTGGGCGCGCGTGACCTGCGCGTGCAGGAGTTCGTAGCCGACGCTTTCGGCGTCGCCGTACGCGGGGCCCAGGGGCTTCATCACGCTGGTGAGCAAAAGGCGGGGTTCGCGCTTCATAAATGTCCGTATTCCCCATTATACAGCTTTACCAGTAGGGAAACGAGTGCTTTTAGTCACATAAGTTTAGAAAGGAGCTCGTCGTAGTAGAGGAAGGTGTTCTTTGCCATCGCGTCGACGGTAAATTTCTCTTTCACCAGCTTAAATCCGCGCAGGGCCATCTGCCGGAGTATGGCCGGGTCCGAGAGGGCGTATTTAAGGCGCCCGGCCAGCGCCGCGCTGTCGCCGGGGGGGAAGAGCAGGCCCGTCCGGCCGTCCAGCACTATTTCTCCGTTGCCGGAGATGTCGCTGGCTATGACCGGAATACCCATCGCCAGGGATTCGCGTATGGAGCCGCTCAAAGCTTCGCCCTTTATCGCGGCGTTCACGCTGAGCGCCATCACCGAAAGGAGTTCCGGCACGTCGTGCCGCAGGCCCAGCAGCCGGGCTTTTCCCGGCGGGAACTTGTGCGCGGCCAGCAGTTCCTTCATGGCGTCGGAAGAGGTGTCCCTGCCCGCGAACAGCAGGATGAAATCCTGGCCTTCGCGCAGCAGGCGCGCGGCGGCTTCCGCGAAGACATGCTGGCCCTTGTCGCGGCTGAAATTGCCTATCAGGCCTATCACCGGGACGCCGTCCGGCAGGGCCAGCTCGTCCAGTACCCGCTCCGAAGGCGGGCCGGGCCTGAACCGGGAAATGTCCGTACCGCTGTAGATGGTGCGCACTTTCCGCGGCGGGAGGCCGTAGTCCACCAGCATCTTCCTTATCGCCTCGGCCACGGCTATGTAGCCGTCTATCAGCGGGCTCTTATACTTGAGACGGGCGAAGACGGTAGTGATCAGCGGGTGGGAAACGCGCCGCGTCACTACCAGGACGGGCTTATTGGCCGACAGGGCCTTGGCCATCAGGCACATGGCGTGCGCTTTGGGGTGATGCGCGTGCAGGATATCGGGCTTGCGGCGGCTCAGCAGGCCTGCCAGCTTAACCGCGCAGGGCAGGTCGTAATCCTTGCGGGGACGGAAAGGGTGCAGTTCCAACCCGGCGGCGCCGGCTTTTTTCCAGAGGTCGCCGCCCTCCGGGCAGGCGATTTCGTTGGTGTGGCCGCATTTCTCCAGGCTGTCGGCCAGGGCCAGCGCCTGCGCGGCCCCGCCGGACCAGCCGAAGCTTTCGCTGACATGCAGTATTTTCAGGTTGCGGTCCATTACTGTATAACCCCAAAAACTTCAGGCGGCCGGAGCGTTCTTCCGGTTGTAGAAGCCGAGGATGAGCCCGAGCGCCACCGACCAGACGGCGGCCAGGCCTATCCGGAACGGCGGCGGCAGAATGAAGGTCACCGTGTGCGCCGGCACCCAGAACCAGAGCAGCGAGTACATTCCCTTGTCCAGGTTGTCCCAGTTGGCCCGCCCGGCTATGGCGTTGTCCAGCAGGCGGTGGGCCAGCACCAGGAAAGGCCCGAACTGCAGGTTCATGGCCAGCGAGACGGCGAATGCCGTGCCCGGCTTTCCCAGTTCGGGCAGCAGCCCGTGATCGGCAAGCGCGGACACGAAGCCGGTAAAACCGGTAAAAGCGTATTTAATGCAGACGGCCAGCGCCGCCCATTCCAGCATTTTGAGGACGGTGGTGCGGGCGTCGAAAGGCATAAAGACCTTACGGGCCGCCAGCCATTTGGAAACCATATCCCCGAATGTGCCCAGCACGGCGAACTGGACCATCGCGGTCAGTA
The DNA here is from genome assembly GCA_964549095.1 of uncultured Elusimicrobiaceae bacterium. Taxonomy (GTDB): domain Bacteria; phylum Elusimicrobiota; class Elusimicrobia; order Elusimicrobiales; family UBA9959; genus JAHJSU01. Next base: position 11,373 of record CAZJUL010000041.1, on the reverse strand, counting down.
TCGGGTTAGCGGTCACCAGCTGTGCGTACCATTGCCCCATAATGCAGATATCTTACAAAATTTGCGCCGCGGCGGGCCGACCGCTCAGGGCCCGGCCGGATTTGTCGCGGCGGGGGAAAAAACATATAATAAATTCAGCAGTTCTTTATAAATTTCTCAGAAGATCGATCGCTTCGAGCAAGTCAGTCATATGAATTTATTCAGCTTGAGCGGGCCGGTTTTTTCTTTCGACCCGCTTTCGGTTTTTTTCCTCTTCGTCATCCTGCTGATAGCCGTTCCAGCCGCCTTCTACACCGCCGGCTACCAGAAAGGCCTTTATTCCCCCGCAAAGACAAAACTCTCCTGGCTGTTGTTCGCCCTGTTCATCCTCTCCATGCTGCTGGTGGTGGCTGTAAACAATGTCCTGCTGTTCCTGATAAGCTGGGAGCTGATGTCGCTGGTCTCCTATTTCCTGGTGACCTTCGACTCGGAGCACGACAAGTCGGTGACGGCCGGCACCATCTACATAATAATGACGCACGCCGGCACCGCCTTCCTGATAGCCGCCTTCCTCATCATGTACAAGTACGCCGGCTCCTTCGACTTCGACGCGGTAAAGGCCGCCTGCCTGATAATGCCGCCGGGCGTCCGGAACACGCTGTTCTGCTTCTTCCTTGTCGGCTTCGGGACCAAGGCTGGCATAGTGCCGCTGCATATCTGGCTGCCTTACGCGCACCCGGCCGCGCCCACCCCCGTCTCAAGCCTGATGTCCGGCGTGATGATAAAGACCGCCATCTACGGCCTGCTGCGCTTCGGCTTCTGGATGCTGGGCGGCGGCGAGCTCTGGTGGGGGGAGGCGATACTGGTCATCGCCGCGGTTTCCTGCCTGGTAGGCGTCATCTACGCCCTGATGGAGCACGATATCAAGAAGCTGCTGGCCTATCACAGCGTGGAGAATATCGGCATCATCCTGCTGGGCGTAGGCGCGGCCTTCCTGTTCCTGAAGCTGGAGCTTTATTCCCTGGCGGCGCTGGCGCTGGCGGCCGGGCTGTACCACCTGGTGAACCACGCCATCTTCAAGGCGCTGCTCTTCTTCGGGGCCGGCGCGGTCTACAAAGCCACGGGCACCCGCAACATAGAAAAGCTGGGCGGCCTGATAAAGCTGATGCCGGTGACGGCGTTCTGCTTCCTGGCCGGCTCGATGGCCATCTCCGCCCTGCCGCCCCTGAACGGCTTCGTGAGCGAGTGGCTGACCTTCCAGGCGCTTTTTTCCGGCATGCTGAAAATGACGGCGGGGCTGAAGGTGTTCCTGATGCTGGCGGCGGCGGCGCTGGCGCTGACCAGCGGGCTGGCGGCCGCCTGCTTCGTGAAGGCCTTCGCTATGGTCTTCCTGGCCAGGCCGCGCTCAAAGAAAGCGGAAGCGGCCGCGGAATGCCCCGCCTCCATGCGCAACCCGATGCTCTTCCTCGCCGCGCTCACCGCCGTTTTCGGCCTGGGCGCGCCGTTCATCTTCCCGGTCCTGCAGCAGGTCGCCGTTTCGCTGCTGCCGGTGACCGCGGCCGGACCGGTGCCGTTCAGCCCGTTCACGCTGGCCATACCGCAGGCCGGGGGGACCGCCTCGGCCTCGCCCCTGCTGCTGGCGCTGCTGCTGACGGCTATAGCCGGCGCGGCCGCCGCCGCGCTCTACTTTATCTACGGCAGGAACAAGGTGACCGAAGGCGAGACCTGGGGCTGCGGCTATTATTCGCTGGACGCCGGCACCGAATACACGGCCACCGGGTTCTCGAAGCCGTTCAGGATAGCGTTCAGCTTTTTCCTGCAGCCGTACCACAAGACCGAGAAGATCTACGATTCTCCCTACCGTCTCAGCAGCTACCGCTACGAAACGCACACCACGCCGGTCTTCTCGGCGTATTTTTATAAGCCGCTGCTCTTCCTGCTTTATTCCGGCGCCAGGAAGGTGAGAAAGATACAGCCGGGCAGCATCAACATCTACATCGCCTATATTTTCGCGGCGGCGCTGTTCCTGCTGCTGTTCATGGAGAAATTTTAACCGGTCATGAAAACTGTTCATATCCTGCTCCAGGTCCTGTTCGCGGCGGCTTTCGCGCCGCTGGTCAGCGGCGTCATACGCAAGATAAAGAACAGCGTCCGCATGCGCACCGGCGCGCCCGTGCTGCAGCCGTACTACAACCTTTTCAAGCTGCTGGGGAAAGAAGAGGTGCGCTCCGTGCATTCCTCGTGGATCCTGGCCGCCGCGCCCTATGTGGTCTTCGCCTCCACGGTCGCCGCCGTCTTCTTCACGCCGATCCTGTGCGGGGGACCGGTGTTCGGCGAGGCCGGGGATTTCCTGGTCATCATCTTCCTTTTCTCGCTCGGGAGGTTCTTCCAGGCGCTGGCGGGCCTGGACGCGGCCGGCGCTTTCGGCGGCATGGGCTCTTCCCGGGAGATGTTCCTTTCGGCGCTGGTGGAGCCGGCCGTGCTGGTGGCCGCGCTGACGGTGAGCCTGAACGCCGGCACCACCGATGCCGCGGCCATAAGCGGCGGGGTGCTGAGGTCCTCGGCCTGCCTGGGCGCGGCGGCCATGCTGCTGGCGGCGATGGCGGAAACTTCCCGGATACCCGTGGACAACCAGGAGACGCACCTGGAGCTGACCATGGTGCACGAGGCGATGGTGCTTGAATATTCCGGGCGCGCGCTGGCGCTGATAGAGCTGGCCGCGCACATAAAGCAGCTGGTGTTCTTTTCCATCATAGCCAGCCTGATGCTGCCCTGCGGGGCCGGCGCAGGGCTTTACGGCGCGGGCGGCTACCTGGCCAAGCTGCTGGTCATTTCGCTGATAATAGCCCTGACCGAAATTTCCCTGGCGAAGATGCGCCTGTTCCGCGCGGTGGATTTCCTGGGCTTCGCGCTGGTGCTGGCCCTGGCCGGGGCGGTAATGAGCGCGGCGGGATTTTAACATGATAATAGAGCTGCTGATGTTCGCCATGCTGTTCGTGACCTTCGCGATGATAACCGCGAAGAGGATCAACGCCGTCATAAACGGCTTCATGTGGCAGTCGCTGCTGCTGTTCGCGGCCATGCTGCGCCTGGCCGTCGCCTCCGGCAACACGGAGCTCTACATCCTGGCGGCGCTGGTGCTGGCCGTGAAAGCGGTGTTCATACCTTACTACCTGCGCAAGATAACGGCCGAGATGAACGTGAGCCAGAACATGGGGCTGATACTGAACCCCTTCCTTTCGCTGCTGTCCGGCATTGCCCTCACCTATCTCTGTTACAGGTTCGCCGGCTATGTTTTTTCGGCGCAGGCCCCGGCCGACAAGCTGATGCTGACCATCTCCGTGAGCGTGATAGCCTTCGGGCTGTTCCTGATGGTGTTCCGCATGAAAGCCCTGTCCCAGATCATCGGCCTGCTGGTAATGGAGAACGGCACCTTCCTGCTGGCCTCCTGGACCTCGGGCGGCATGCCGTTCATCGTGGAGCTGGCCGTGTTCTTCGACCTGTTCGTGCTGGTGATAATAGTCGGGACTTTCATTTACAGGATAAACAAGCTGTTCACGCACATCGACGTGAGCAAGCTTACCGACCTTAAAGGATAGACCGTGGAAATACTGCTGATACTGGCCATACCGCTGGCGCTTTCGCTGGCGGCGCTGGCCGTGAAGAAGACCAGGACCATAGAGGCGCTCAACATCGCCGGCTACGCAGCCGCCTTCCTGCTTTCCGTCAGCCTGGCCGACAAGGCCGCGGACGCCCGGGTGAACCTGTGGGACTTCTTCTGCGTGGACGGCCTGAGCGCCTATTTCATCTTCATCGTCGCGCTGATAGACCTGGCCTGCGCTATCTATTCGATGTCGTACCTGGAGAGCGACCTGGCCGACGGGCATATCAGCCCGGCCAAGACGGGGTTCTACTATTTCCTGTTCAATATTTTCTCCCTCTCGATGTTCTTCGTCGGGGCTGTAAACAGCCTGGGCCTGGTCTGGCTGGCCATAGAGATGACCACGCTGACCTCGGCCTTCCTGGTGGGCTTCTACAATTCCAAGCGGTCGGTGGAGGCCGCCTGGAAATACATCATCCTCTGCTCGGTCGGCATCACGCTGGCGCTGTTGGGGACGGTCCTTCTTTATTACACCGCCTCCGTGCACGGCGGGCTGCGCACCCTGAACTGGACCGACATGGCCGCGGCCGCCCCGCTGATGGACCCGAAGATCCTGAAGATCGCCTTCCTCTTCATCCTGGTGGGCTACGGCACCAAGGCGGGGCTGGCCCCGATGCACGCCTGGCTGCCCGACGCGCACAGCCAGGCCCCGACGCCGGTGTCGGCTCTCCTGTCCGCGGTGCTCCTGAAGACCGCGATCTACGCCATACTGCGCTTCGCAATGATAGTCAACAGCACGCTGGGGCCGGCCTACACCTCCAACCTGCTGCTGTTCTTCGGCCTGCTTTCCCTGGCGGTGTCGGCTGGCTTCATACTGGTGCAGAAGGACATAAAGCGCCTGCTGGCCTACAGCAGCGTGGAGCACATCGGCATCATCTGCGTCGGCCTGGGCATAGGCGGGCCGGCCGGGCTGTTCGGCGCCTTCCTGCACGTCTTCAACCACGCCGTCACCAAAACGCTGATGTTCTTCGGGGCGGGCAACATCATCAAGCATTACAAGACGCGCAATATGCATTCCATGAAAGGCGTCCTGGCCGCCATGCCCTTCACCGGCGCCGCGGTAATGCTGGGCGCGTTCGCGCTGGCCGGCTCCGTGCCGTTCTCCGTGTTCATCAGCGAGCTGTACATACTGCTGGCCGCCGTCACGGCGGGTAAATACTGGGCCGCCGGGATCTTCCTGCTGTTCGTAGCCATAATATTCGGCGCCCTCATACACCATTTCAGCAAGGCCCTGTTCGGCAGGAAGCCGGATGGCCTGCCGGTAAAAACGGAGCCGCTCAGCGTTAAGCTGGTCCTGCTGGCGCTGCTCGGGCTGATGGCTTTTATGGGTTTCAGTACGCCCGGCCTGCTGGCCAGGTTCATTAATGCCGCGGTCGCGGTAATGACGGGAGTATAGGATAATGGACACCTTAGGAACGATACTCGGCGAACTCGGCGCGAAGCCGGGCGAGGCAATTGAGAACGGCGCCGGGGAAATATATCTCAAGGCCGCGCCGGCTGATTTCAAGGCCCGCTGCCTGGCCGTCCATAAAAAGACCGATTCGCCGGTGATGACGCTGTTCGCGGCCGACGAGAAAGGGCGCTTCCTGGTCTACTGCGCCTTCCTCTGGGCCGAGCGCAGGAGATGGATCTTCGTGTTTCAGGAAGTATCCAAGGATCCGCCGGCCTTCGATTCGCTGGCGGCCGACTTGTATTCCTCGGCCGTCTTCGAGCGCGAGATGCGCGAGATGTTCGGCATAGAGGCGCGCGGCGCGCGCGACACGCGCCGGCTGAAGCTGCACGGCGAAGTGTGGCCGGCCGGCTATTACCCGCTGAGGAAAGACTTCGTCCCGCCGCCGGCCAGGGCGAAGGCGGAGGAAGAGTACATCTTCGCCAAAGTGGAGGGCGAGGGCCTGTTCCAGGTGCCGGTGGGCCCGGTGCACGCGGGCGTGATAGGGCCCGGCCATTTCCGCTTCAGCGTGGCCGGCGAGCCGATCATAAACCTGGAAGCGCGCCTCGGCTTCACCCACAGGGGCGTGGAGAAACTTTTCGAGGGGCAAAAGCCGGCCGGCGCGGTGAAGCTGTCCGAATGCGTCTCCGGTGATTCCGCCTTCGCCCATTCCCTGGCCTTCTGCCTGGCGGCGGAGAGGGCGCTGGGCGCGGCGGCGCCGCCGCGTGCGCGGCTCCTGAGGGCCGTATTCCTGGAACTGGAGCGCCTCTACAACCACGCCAACGATATCGGCGGCATGGCCGTCGACGTGGGGTTCAGCTTTCCCGCGATGTGCGCCTCGCTGGTGAAGGAACAGCTGCTGGCGCTGAACGAAACCCTGACCGGCAGCCGCTACCTGAAAGGCGTGAACCTGCCCGGCGGCGTGAGCGCCGACCTGGACGGGGATAAAGAAAAGGCCGTCCTGGCCGCGCTGCACGCCGTAGAGGCCGACCTCTCCGACATAAAGGACATTTTATACGACAGCGTTTCCTTCATGGACCGTGTCGACACCACCGGCATCCTGGCTCCGGCGGCGGCGAAGCATATGGGCGTAAAAGGGCCGGCCGGCCGGGCCTCGGGCGTGGCCCTGGACCTCAGGAAAGTATTCCCGGACGGCTGCGAGGGCCTTAAGTTCTCGGCGGCGAAGCAGGAAACCGGGGACGTGCTGGCGCGCCTGAATATCCGCTTCACGGAATGCGACAGCTCCGTTTCCATAATAAGGCAGGCCATGTCGAACCTCAGGCCGGGCCCGCTGGCGGCGCCCGCCGCGGGCACCAAAGCCGGCTTCGCTATGGGCTGCTGCGAGGGCTGGCGCGGGCCGGTGCTGTACTGGCTGAAGCTGGACGGAGAGGGCCGGATAGACCGCTGCAAGGTCACGGACCCGTCCACGCTTAACTGGGCGGGGCTGTGCCACGCGGCGCCCGGGAATATCGTCCCGGATTTCCCGCTGTGCAATAAAAGCTTCGACCTGTCGTACTCGGGGAACGACCTGTAATTATGTTCAAGATCTTAAAAACCAGCCTGGAAAAAGGCCTTGTCACCAAAAAGCTCTCCGGCTTTCCCGCCGCGGAGCAGCTGGAGGCCGCCGGCGCGGAGCTCAGGGAGCTGGTGCGCAAAAAGTTCGGCCGCTCGCTCTCCATCCGCGAAGTGGACGCCGGCTCCTGCGGCGCGTGCGAGTCGGAGGTCATTGCGCTTTCCAACCCGCTGTACGACATGCAGCGCTTCGGGATAGACATCGTAGCCTCGCCGCGCCACGCCGACGCGCTGCTGGTGGCCGGCCCGGTCTCCAAGAACATGGCGCTGGCCCTGAAAAAGACCTGGGACGCCATGCCGGCTCCGAAGTTCGCCATCTCGCTGGGCGACTGCGCGCTGGACGGGGGGCTCTTCAAGGATTCCTACTACACCGAACGCGGCGTGAAGAATATCATTCCGGTAGCGCTGCATATACCGGGCTGCCCGCCAAAGCCGCTGGACATCATAAAAGCGCTGCTGGTCTACCTGGACCGCGCGCCCCGCCCCTGAATCGCGCGCCATCCCGCGGAAATTCCGCCCGCTCTTGCGGGAGCCGGGTTAACTTTATACACTTTTTGATGAATCCCGTACGCCGGAGGTCACATGCAGAATTTCACCTTCTATAATCCCGTCAAGATAATATTCGGCAGGGGAACGGTCCCGAAGATAGGCCCCGAAGCGGCCAAGGCCGGTAAAATAGCGCTGCTCGTCTACGGCGGCGGCAGCGTGAAGAAGAACGGCGTCTACGCGGCCCTGACGGAGTCGCTGGCCAAGAGCGGCGTGGCTTTCGTGGAGCATTCAGGGGTGAAGCCGAACCCCGTGCTGTCCCACACGCGCGAAGGCGTGATAAAGGCCAAGATGAACGGCTGCGATCTGGTGATAGCGGCCGGCGGCGGTTCCGTGATAGACGAGGCCAAGGCCATAGCGGCCGGCGCGAAATACGGCGGGGACGTCTGGGATTTTTTCTGCGGCAAGGCCAGGGTGAGCGAAGCGCTGCCGCTCTTCACGATCCTGACCATACCCGCCACCGGCTCCGAAATGAACTGCGGCTGCGTGGTGACCAACGAGCAGACGCTGCAGAAATTCTCCGCCATCGGGCCCGCGCTTTTCCCCAGGGCTTCAATACTGGACCCCGAAGCCACTATGACGCTGCCGCCGGCGCAGACGGCGAACGGGGCCGTGGACGCGCTGGCCCACATCATAGAAGGCTACTTCACCACTACGGACAGGGACGCCGCCATAACCGACGAGGTGGTGCACGCCATAGCCCGCTCGGTGATAGCCTCCACTGACAGGATAACGGCCGACCCCAAGGATTACGGCGCGCGCGCCTCAATGATGTGGTCCGCCACGCTGGCGCTGAACGGCCTGCAGGGTCTGGGCTACGGCGGGGGGAACTTCATAAACCACGCGCTGGAGCATTCCCTAAGCGCCATCTACGACATAGCCCACGGCGCGGGCCTGGCCATAATTATGCCGGCCTGGTTCCGCTACCACCTGAAGAGCGACGGCCCAAAGCGGCTGGAGAAATTCGGGAAGGCGGTCTTCGGGACCGATACCGCCGGGCAGACTATAGAGGCCTTCGAGGGCTGGTTCAGGAAAATAGGCGCGCCGCTGAAGCTCTCCGAGGTGAACATACCCGCGGCTGATATCCCTAAGATAGCGGAAAACGCGATGGGAACCATAAAAAGCTGGCAGATAGACGGCTACGACAGGAAAACCGTGGAAGAAATATTAAACGCTGCGGCGTAACTGGGGACTGCGGCGTAACCGGGGACTGTCCCCTTTACCGGCGAGCGAAGCGAGCGGTAGAAGGGGACTGTCCCCGGGGAAACAGGAACTTTCTTGGAGCATATATGAAAAACATAAAATACTTGCTTATCTCAGCGTTTATCTTGTGCGCCACCGGCGCTTCCGCGGCCGACAAGAAGAGCAATTTCGTGCTCTTCTTGAGCGACTTCGGCACCAAGGACGATTCCGTCTCCCAGTGCAAAGGGGTGGTCCTCTCGCTTAACCCGGAAACGCAGGTCATAGACCTGACGCACGAGATCCCGCCCTTCGACACGCATTTCGCGTCCTTCGTGCTTTACGATTCCGCCAAGGTGTGGCCGGCCGGCAGCGTTTTCCTGGCCGTAGTGGACCCGGGTGTAGGCACGGCGCGGAACCCCATATTGCTGGAGACGAAATCGGGGCATTTTTTCATAGGGCCGGACAACGGCATCTTCACCATGCCGGCGGAAAAACTGGGCGTCAAGCGCATCATCCGGCTGGACAACAAGGAATATTTCAGGACCCAGCTCACCAGCACCTTCCAGGGCAGGGACCTCTTCGCCTCCGTGGCGGGCTGGGTGTCCAAGCCCGGCTTCGACCCGGCCAAACTGGGCGCGGAACTGCCGGTAATGGAAAAGCTGCAGCTCATCGAACCGGTCGTGGCGCCGACGGCCATCATCGGCCAGGTGATGCGCATAGAAGAGCCGTACGGGAACATCTGGACCAATATAACCGAGGCCGACGTGACCAAGGCTGGCCTGACTCCCGGCACCTCCCTTTACCTGGAACTCGAGGGGGAAGATATGGAACTGCCCTATAAAAGCACTTTCGGCGACGTGGAGAAAGGCGCGCCGCTGGCCTATATCAATTCGCGCGGCTACCTGTCCCTGGCGGTGAACATGGGAAACTTTTCCGAGGTATACGGCATCACCGCCGGGCGCCCGCTGCGGCTGTTCCTGTTTTCCGTGGAATGAATCCGCCGGGAACAAACCGCCGTTTTGCCAAATTAATTCCAAACTTATATAATAATTTTCGTCGGCAATTTACAGACCAGGAGAGCCCTCAATGACAAAGTATGCGATCACGCTGGCAGCGCTGTGCGCGCTGGCAGGCAGCGCCGCGGCTGAGAAGATACTGGAAAAGTTCGAATACCCTCCCGAGATAGCGGTAGTCCACATGGGCGCCAAGCCCGCGGCTTTGGACGAAAGCAGGTGGCCGGACGTGAAGTTCTATTATATCCCCGGCCTGGTCCTGGAAGAAATACCGAAAACCCTCCCGCAGGATTACAAGCTGACCGGCACCCCGGAAATTTTCGTCAACTGGTACAACCAGGCGAAGGAAGCCCTGGGCAGCTTCAAGGGCGGCGGCGCCCGCATGACCAACAGGGCCATATTGTTCGACAAGCTGGGCGTGGCGGCCTTCGACGGCAACCTGGGCCGCGCGGACACCCTCGTCGACATGATAAGCCGCAAGACCAAGGACCCCCTGAAAGACGTCCTCAAGACGCTGATCAAGAAGGGGAAGAACGCGAAAGCCGACAAGCGCGAATTCAAACCGGTCGACAAAGAAGGCCTGCTGGGCCTGAAGATGCCTGAATTCGAAGTTGTCGACGGCGCCGGCAAGGCCGTTTCCATCAACGCCGTCATAACCGGGTCGGCGAAACCGCTGCTGGTCATTTTCGCCTATTTCCCGGAAGACACGAATTATGTGAACGCCGAAGCCGCCGCCCTGACTGAAACAAAGGCCGAAACCGAGAAAGCCAAGTCGGCCGGCGCGTTCTTCGGCGCAATGGCGAAGGGCGCTTTTAACGCCAAGACCGCGGCAGTGAAGAGCGACCTGGACAAGACCGGCGACGAGCTTACCGGCCGTGAAGCCGTGATCTCCTATCCGAAGCTGCTTGACAAAGTGGAACTGCAGTTCTTCGGAAGGGACATGCACGCCATCGCCCCTGCCCCCGCACCGGCGCCAGCTCCGGAAGCCGCTCCCGCCAAGTAAAAGCGCGGCCGCTAAAAATAAAAGAGCCCGGGAATAGTTCCCGGGCTTTTTTGCGTTCCGCTTATCTGACGGTGTATTTCAATTCAGCAGCGCGCCGACGGCTTTCAAGTCGGCTTTAAAAGCGGGCAGTTTCAACAGGCTCTTGTAGAGTGTGTCGGCCAGCGCCTTGCCGGCGGCTATATCGGTGGGGTGGTGCACGCCGCCAATGACGCGGTTGAGCGCGGCTTCGTCGGCGCGGGCCAGGAATTCCTTTTTGCGGGCCGGCTCCAGGCCGCCAAGTATCAGCGCGAACAGCCTGGACATCGTGGCGTGGCCGCTGGGATAGGACAGGCCCTGGACGCGGGGGATGCAGGGTTTCACGCGCTCGTCGCGGACGAACGGCCGCTGCCGCTGGTAAACATCCTTCAGGTACTTGTGCGCGGCCACGGAATCTTCGCCCACGTTCTTGAAGAAAGCCGTTACCGCGGCGGGGGCGGGGCTGTCGAACGGGCTAATCTCACCGAAGAAAACCTCGTAGGAATGGCTCATCTCGGCCTTCGCCTTCGCGCACTGCTCGCCGGTGCGCCTGGCCTGCCAGTCCAGCAGAACACGGAAATCTTCGCGGTCCTGCGCCGAACCGTCTTCGGGGGCGGCCGGCACTTCGCGCAGGTCCAGCCCGTCCAGGGAAAGGTAATGGCCCGACGCGGCCGAACGGTTTTCGTCCGGCGCAGAGACGGAAACGGGAACAGGCAGGGAGGTAGAAAGGGAATAACCGGCGGACAGGTCCTCGAAAGCGCCGGCGGCCCCGAACACGGGCAGCAGGGCGAGCAAAGAGATGTTCAGGAAAAAGCGGCGGAATAATTCGAACGGCATTAATTAAGTGTACCAGTATACCCGCGCGCGCGGAAGGGTATAAAGGCCTATGCGGCGCCGGCCAAAAGGCCCGGCTGATTCCGGGGGCGCATTCTAATTGGAAGTGCAACTTTGAGGCAGGTTTCTTACTTCTGAT
>CAZJUL010000040.1:3216-14020 GCA_964549095.1 uncultured Elusimicrobiaceae bacterium | reverse complement strand
AAACCTCCTGTGTAATTTTAGCATACCTCATTTACACAGACAGATTTACACTCCCGGTCTGGACGGCAGGCTGGTGGCTGTGATCTTTCGCCTGGCTGTGACCTGTTTCTATATTATCTTATTCCTTAATCTCAGCCCCTATATCTATAGACCCGCCACACTGGTCCTCCACTTGGTTTTGGCTGGTTTCGGCCTGGCCTTTTCTTTCGCGGTGCCGCTCTTCGGTAAGTGGAGCATCCACCATGATTATCTCATATGGGTCGTGTTGGGCTGTCTGTTAATGGTCTTTTTCGCGCCCAAGGTTATAGCCGCGTTCTTCTCGCCGAGTCCCAGAACACGGACGCAGCTAATCCGGGCGATGCGCGTTATTGCAGGCTTTATCGTGATAATACAGATTATCTGGTTGGTGATAAATAAATGAAAAAGAAAACATTGCAGTTCCTGACCAAAGTATGGCGCTGGCTTCTGGCCGCGGACGTGGGCGTACCTAACGGAACCTGCGGCTCCGACCCTATTAGCCCTGTGGCCTTCACCCCTCCCGGTAGGGTCGTTAATACGGAGATATACGCGCGGCCAATCTTGAATGCCCTGAAAGAGACGACAGAAACCACCTATGAGACGTCTGACGGGCTGGTGACGCGCCACGAAAAGCCAGAATACAAGGGGACCTGCTGCGAAAAGGTCATTGAGCGCCCCTACGCTTATTGTTCCATCGAGACCTGCTTGAAAATGATCTGTGGACCCCAACATCATTTCCTCTGTTACATCTGCGGCCGGTCTCTCTGCGTTAAGTGCCGCAAGTTTTTCACCAACACCCGGGATCCTGAAGGGGGGATGGTGCCGCTTTGCCCGGATCACTATAAAATCGCTGATCAGACCGGTTTGGTGGACGGGAAGTGGGAATAGATATGGATAATAAGAATCAATTCAAGTTCGACGGCCTCCTGGCCTTCCAAATACCGGGGGTCTTGGAAGAAATGGCGAGGTCTGCCGGGGTAGGCGGCGACTCGGTCGTTCAGAAGGCGATTCTGGGGGTTATTCTGTCTCCTAGTAATCCGCGAAAGGCTTTTAAAGCCGCGACGCTGATCCAGCGGAGGGCGGTTAAGCGGAAGCTAGCCGGCGGCGCGAAGACAAAGCCGCAAGAGGTCTTTCTCCCGCTTGGGCTGAAGTCGGATGGGTCCTTATGGGGGCCGGCGCTTCAGGCCATAACTCAGCATGTCCTGATTGCCGGTGCCACCGGCTCTGGTAAGAGCAGTATTTTGCTCATCCTCTGCGCCGGCCTGCTTGTGCTCTGCGAGAAGTTAGGGCTGGCCATATATCTTCTTGCTTTTGACTTTAAAAAAGATCTCCGCAAAATTGTCCGGAGATTCCGAAACGTTCTTGTAATTCCCTGGGCCGACTTTCGCTGGAACCTTTTGGAGCCGCCCAAAAATATTCCGCTAATCGGTTGGCTACAAATAGTCGCTGATTTTCTGTCTGAAATCCTGGAGCTGACGGCAAGTACCAAGCTTATCCTGGTAAGATACTTGACCATTCTTTATACGGTATACCAAACAAAAGAGGCTGGCGATATTCCTTGCCTCCTTGACTTGAACGAACTGATAGAAACGGCGATCAAATCGCCTCAAACACCTCATGGAGATAAGGCCAAACTTATTACGCTTTTCAATAAACTGGATGCTCTTTGCCGGAGAATCCCCGACATAGTGGGCTGCAGCAGGGGGTTTCCTATAGCCGAGATCCTTAAGAATAATATTGTAATAGAGCTCGAAATGCTAAACGAGGATGTGCAACGTTACCTCGTTAATGGCTTGAGGTGTATGGCTTTTCAGTATTACCTCGCCAATGGCTTCAGTGATGGGCGCCTGAAGAACGTCATAGTCGTAGATGAATGTGCACAAGTATTTTCCATCAACGGGAAACTCGGGCCGCTCATTAGCAAACTGATAATACGAATGACCAGGAGCACGGGGCTTGGGCATATCATGGCAAACCAGCGGCTGGGCGACCTGGGCGAGGATATTCGGGCGAACACCGGGATACAAATCATCAAACGTCTCTCTTATCCTCCGGACATCCGCGACGCTAAGGCGACTTTGGGCCTTGATGAGCAAGCCGCCGCTATGATACCGGCGCTGCCGCAGAAAAAAGCGCTTGTCAGATCCGATGGGGAACCTGTGCCCTTCATGATAGATATAATAGACCTGCCGGACGACTTCCAGCGGCCTGTATCGAATGAAGAACTTCGGAGCTTTAGCCGGGCGGCCTCTGAAGTCTTTGGTCAGTACGTGCGTCCCAGGATTACCAGGCCGGCCTTAAGCGTTACTCCTCTCCAAGCCCCCTCCGAGACCACTACGGAAGCGCCACATATCGTGAACAATACAAATGAGAATACAACGGAAACCGACTTCCCTGATAGGAACTCGCTGAAGGTCCTGGCCGCCTTCGTGGCGTATGTGGAGAAGAATCCGCGACAGTGCCTGAGGGAGCTTATAGATGCCTTCGGTGTCGGGCGCGGCACCGGTTGCCGTTTGAAGGCGCAGGGTATCGAACTTAGCCTTATAAAAGAACACCGGCTTTATGACGGGAGCAGAGGAAAGCCCAAGGTGTTCTTAACCATAACTGAGCGCGGGCGTAGGTTTATCGCGGGAGGGGGATCCGATGCGGGGTAAAGGCGGTGCTATCCATAAAAGGCTCCAAGCCGAACTGGCGGAAATACTCTTCCGCCAGGGCCTGATCGTTCAGGTAGAGGGGCAGATAGGCGGAAAGTTTATAGACCTGGTGGTATGTGAGTTGGGCGACCTGACCAGGGCCTGGGGTATAGAAATACACCTCAACCGCCGCTGGGCTCTACTGTTGGATCAAATCCGCCGTGATCTCCGAAGCGGTGCTACCCATGTCATTGTCTTGGTTCCCACTCATAATCTTGTTTCCTGCGCCAGCTTCATTACACCTATGCTGAAGCCTGCTGAAGCAGAGCGGGTACGGATTTGTTCCGTGTTCGGTTATGTTCAGCAGGAGAAATCCAGGATAAATACGACGAGTAATATTGAGGTACAAAACCGAACAATCGGGACAAAAAGGAGGCGAGGGTATGGAACTGTATAAACTGACCTTGGCCGGCTGTTGCATCATTCTGTGCATCAAGCTGGTCAATTCGCCCATCGTCAGCCGTATACTTGATGGCGGATACGACCGCCAGACGCTGCTGGGGGCGTTCGCGATGCTGTTGGTAACAGTTATCGCCATAGTAAAGATAGTGGTAATGCACCATAAGGACGGACAGGCTTAGAAACGGCGCAAGCCGGGGAGGGAGTATGAAGATGTATGATGAGGTGGCGAAAAAGGGCGCACAGGCCGGAATGCCTGACGGTGAATATGAAAAGTATATCCGGCACATAGCGAAAGAGACGGTGCCGAGCGCGATATCGGATGAGGCATTAGAAGATCCCGAGGCAGCGGTTGAGGAGGTATTAAACTACCAGAAAAACCGCTTCTGGAAAGAACGGGCCGCGAAGTGGTGGCAGACGCTTAGCGTTCCCTTGAAAGCGGCAGGGGACATCCTTTCCAAAAAGGTTGCCGAATACGAAGGCAAGAAGGAAGCGGCCTTTTTCGATAAGGTCGAAAAGAAGCGGCAAACGCGGGCGGGGGCGTGGATAGCCGGGTTCAAGGCTCTGGGGCTGGCGTTCGTAACTGCCTTTGCATTAGCGGGGGAATGTCATCTTTTGGTGGCCCCTCTCGCTAATTACCTTGGCGAGTCCTCGGATACCCTCAAGGCGTTCCTGTGGCTGGGCTCTATCGCCGCCGTTCTGTTGACGGTATTTGGGCTTCTCGCGGAGGAATGGCTGAGCGAGACGCAGTTCGGGCGGCTCCGGCTGATAACCTGCGGCCTTGCCGGCTTCTCGCTGATTATCGGCTATCTGAGGACCGCGCAGTGCGATATAGAGGGCGTTTTCAACGCTATCCTTCTTTATTGCCTTTGGACGGCGGTGACGTTCGCAGTGCCTATCGCCTGCGCCAAGCTGCTACGGATGTTCTGGGCCAATCTCCAGATATCCCTGTCTTATCTGGCTGATATGGCGGCTTATAAAGACATTATAGACTACCATGCGGCTGCTTTGGCGGAAGCGCGCTCAAAGCTTGAAGAAACTGATAAGAAGCTGGAAAACCTCCTGATGTTGCCCGTTAACATGGAAGAGACCGATGAGGCGTCCTTGAAGGAAGCGAAGTTTGCGGCGCGGGCGGCCAAAAGAGAATATGAGGCGGCGGTGGCTGCTAATATGGTGCTCTTCAAGTACTTCAAGGAGAACCCGCCGTTTAAGCTGCCCGTGCCGGCTTGGGTCGCTATAGGCGCGGTATTCCTGGCTCTTGTTTTTTTTGCCGCTGCCGGGCATGCCGAAACGGGTGCGGAGCCGAGCCATGTTGTTATTTTGTGCGACCGCTCTACCAGCTCCGATGGGAACCTGGCCTGCTCCCAGGAAAGGATCGAGAGGATCTTTTCCGGCTGGTCCAAGGACGCCGTGGAGAGGCCGGGCTCTTCTTTTTCCCTGCTTGTCATCGGGCAGGATGTCTATGACGTAGAGGAAAAAGTCTCCATCGAAGTACCAGAGTGGAGAGCCCCGTTGAAGGAACACAAGCGCCGGTGGACCAAAGAAAACCTTCAGACTATCAAAACGCTCACCCTGCCGGTCCTTGAGAACGCCTCAGGTATAGTTGAATCTGTCTATGCCGGAGCGTATAAATTCTCTGGGCTAAAGGGGCGAAAGACGCTGATTGCCATGAGTGATTTAAGGCAGGCATCACGCGGCAGCGGCTTTAACTTCGAGAAGCGGATCCCGTCGCCGGGACAATTTGAAAATTGGCTTAGATCCCTGCCGTCCAGACCTGTGTTCGGCGGCAGGCTGATCGCGTGCGGCTTTCATACATCAGGCCAGCCTATATCCCTGAAAGAAGTGGTCGAACTTCGGGAGGTATGGTCGGCTGGTTTCCGTTACTGGGGCTTTAATAATACCGAAATCTGCGAGAAGTGCAGCTATTAGCGGTATTAAGTGCTGCCGACTTTCGGGGCAGGGAGGTGTGAATATGGAGAAAAGACTGTTGACAGTGGAAGAGTTAAGCGTTTACCTCGGAATTCCTAGAGGTAGTATCTATACCAAGGTCTGTCTCCGGAAAATTCCGGCAGAATGTATCGTGAGGATAGGTCGGGCGCTGCGGTTCGAGAAAGCCGGCATAGATTCCTGGGTCAGTTCCCAGGCTGCTTCTCGGCCCAACGCTCCAGAGCATAAATGATTTGATCCGTAAGGGAGCGATGTTCTTTCTCCGCTATCTTTTGCAGCTTCTCTTTGAGGCTTTTGGGATATCGCAGTGACATGATGGCCAACTCTTGAGTTTTCTTTCTTGGCATGAGCAAATTATAGCATAGGTATCACGCAGGCATCAATTTGGTGTTGACAAGGTGGTATTGAGCAGGTATAATAGAGGTATCATAAGAATACCGAAGATATGGCGATATTCAAGAAACGGGGAATCTACTGGATTGGCTACTACGTCAATGGCCGACGCAGGCGGGAACCTGTTGGCTCCAGTTATAAACTTGCCGAGGAAGTCCTCCATAAGCGTAAAGCCGAAATAGCCGAAGGGAAACACTTCCCGGACCGGCAGGGTAATAAAACTACCTTCAGAGAAATCGCCGATATTTATAAAAAACAGTACGCCAAGTATAAGAAATCCGCCGCGGGTATGATCATGCGGATAGATAATCTCATCACGATGTTCGGAGATAAGAAGATCAACGCCATAACACCCTTTATGGTCCAGGAAATGCGCAACAAGATAAAAGAGACGCGCAGCATCGCCACGGCGAACCGCTACCATGCTATTTTAAAGAGCATATTTAACCGTGCGAAAGAATGGCGGCTGTTCTATGGTGAGAATCCTGCCGCGGCAATCAAGGTTGAGCGTGAAATCCCGAACAGGCTGCGCTACCTGAGCAAAGACGAGATAACCACCTTCCTGGGTGCTTGCAGCCCACGCCTTTTGCCGGTAGTGGCCGTTGCCCTGCTTACGGGTATGCGGCGGGGGGAGATATTGAACCTGAAGTGGGAGGATATCGACCTGGAACAGCGGATTATCTATTTAACCGAGACCAAGTCCGGCGTTCCCAGGGAAATACCCATGATGAATAAGCTCTATGACCTGCTGATGCCTATACGGAAGGTGAGTGGCATTGTGTTCGATATCCCCAAGATAACCCTGCGGCGGCACTTTGACGCCGCTTTAAAGCAGGCTGGAATCGCCAAATTCCGCTTCCATGACCTGAGGCATACCTTCGCCAGCCACTTTGTAATGGTTACCCATGACCTCTATACCCTCCAGCGCATCCTGGGGCATTCTACGCCCCTTCTTACCCAGCGCTATGCTCATCTCTCTAACAGGCATCTGCGGGCTAATATGGAGCGTTTGGACTCTGAGTGGGCACCAATATGGGCACCAGCCCCTACCGGGACCTTAACCTCTTTTTCCAAAAATGCTAATATTATCAATGTAGCAATACCACAGTAGCCACGGTAGCTCAGTGGTAGAGCACTGGTCTGAAAAACCAGGTGTCGTTGGTTCGATCCCAACCCGTGGCACGTTTTATCCCGGACCCTCATATGCGCCTCTCTCACAAAATACTCATAGCCGACGACGACGTGGAGATGCTGGACACGCTGTCGGAGCTGCTTGAGGCCGAAGGCTATAAGGTTATCCGGGCGGAGAACGGCCTTGAGGCCGTGGAGAGCGCCAGGAAAGAGCTGCCTGCCCTTATCCTGCTGGACATACATATGCCGCAGCTGAACGGGCTGAAGGCCTGCAAGGCCATAAAGGCCGACCAAGTCACCAAGGCCATACCGGTGGTAATGCTTACCGTCGAGGGCAGCATTGCCGAGATACAGGAAGCTATGGGCTACGGCGCCAAGACCTACATCACTAAACCTTCCAGCAGGGAAGAGATCCTGAAGGTTGTAAGAAGCATTTTCTCCTGATATCATAACAGCGCAAGAAAAGAAAAACCGCCTTTCGGCGGTTTTTCTTTTTCCGGATCCCGGTTTTCGCCGGGATTACGGAGCCGTTACAGTATCTTCAGCAGGGCGAAATGCAGGTACTCCGTTTCCGGCATATTGAGGAGTATGGGGTGGTCCTTGGCCTGCGCGCGGAGCTCCATCAGCACCACTCTTTTATGCGCCCTGGCGGCGGCGTCGGTCAGTATCTCGAGGAAGATCTCCTTCGAGATATGGTGTGAGCAGGTGGAGAAGGCCAGCAGGCCGTCCTGCGGCAGCCCGGCCATTGCCCGGGCGTTCAGCCGCACCAGCAGCTTGGCCGCCTGGTTGAGGCTCTTGCGGCTCCTGACGAAGTTGGGCGGGTCCAGCAGGATGAAATCGGGCCGCTCGGGCAGCTCGCCGCGCTCCAGCGCGCCGAGTATCCTTTCCGAGTCCTCTTTCCGGAAGATCACTTTCTCCTGCAGCCCGTTCAGCGCGGCGTTCTTCTCGGCCAGTTCCACGGCCGTGGCGGAGGAATCCACGCCCCAGACGGTCTTAGCCCCCGAGGCGGCGGCCGTGAGCGCGAAGCCGCCCAGATAGGTGTATAGGTCCAGCACTTTCCTGTTGCGGAAATACGGGGCCAGGAAAGCCCTGTTCTCGCGCTGGTCGAAATACCAGCCGGTCTTCTGGCCGGAGCTGAGCGGGATCTCGTACTGCAGTTCGTTCTCGGTGATCAGCGCCTTTTCGGGTACTATGCCGTACGCGGTTTCGCTGTACTGCGGCAGGCCTTCCAGCTTCCTGAATTCGTGGGTGTTGCGGTAGTGGACGCCGCCGGGCTTATAGATCTCGCAAAGCTGTTTGGTTATCTTTTCCTTCAGCAGTTCGGCCCCGGCCGAGACTATCTCGACTACGAGGGTGTCGCCGTACTTGTCCACTATCAGCCCGGGGATGCCGTCGGATTCGCCGAAGAACATCCTGCCGCTGTCCGTTATGCCCAGCGATTTCCGGTAGTCGCGGGCCCTTTTCAGCCTGGCGCCCACGAAGTTGTTCTCCAGCTCCAAAGAGTCCGTGTTAAGCAGGCGCACCGCTATGAGGCTGTGCGGGTTGAAGAAGCCGACGCCCGCCGGGGCGCCGGAATTGAAGAGCACCCCGCAGAGCTCGCCGGGGGCGATGGTCTTGTCTATGTTCTCCAGCTCGTTGGAGAAGATCCAGGGGTGGCCGCCCCTGACTCGCCTCTCGCCGGAGAATTTCAGTTTGAGTGTTTTCAGTTCGGTTTTATTCATCTAGTGAAGTTATAGCTTCTACCTCGTCGCCGGGCTTAACATTGAAGACCCCGGCGAAATTCCCGTTCCGTATGGAGAACTCCAGGAAGCCGAAGGAGCCGATCAGGGCCATCGCCTCGCCTTCCGCCACGGAGGCGTAGGTGAGTTTGATCCCTTTTATCATCTTGTCCGATACCGTGAAAATGGATTTCGCGTTGACGTGGGCGCGGGTGATGTTGGTTATGGCGTTGCCGAAATGGTCCGCCACCAGCACGCGGCCCGTGACGCGGTTGCCGGCCTTTTCCGGCCGGGGGAAGGGGAAGCGCCGGTACTCTTTCATCACGGGGCCTATCTTCTTTTCCGGCAGGCCCCTGGCTATGGCGGCGGCCACCGGGGCCATTATGTCGCGCCCGTGGAAGGTGGAGCTGATGAAGGGCAGGAACAGGTCCGACTTGCTGATGAAGCGCACCTCTTCCAGCTTCTCCCGCTCATCCAGCCAGCTCAGAATGCCGTTGTCGGGCGCAATGAACTGGTAATTGGCGGTCTTGGCCCACAGGATGCCGCGGCCCGTGCCCACGGTCGGGTCCACCGCGGCTATGAACAGCGTGCCTTTCGGCATGAAGGGCATTACATTCATCAGGTAGAAGGCGGCGGCCCGTATGTCCTGCGGGGGGATATGGTGGGTTATGTCTATTATTTTGAGGTCGGGCGACTTGGAAAGCAGCACGCCTTTCATAGCGCCGACGAAGGGGTCGTGCAGGCCGAAATCAGTAAGCAGGGCTATGAACTTGGTTTTCATAAAGCAACTTAAATGCCGGGGACAGACCTTGGCCACGGCATTGTCAGGTTCTGCTGGTGTATATGCTGATTAGTATTCCTTTCGTCCCTTTTGGGACAATGGTCAAGGGTCTGTCCCCAACGCTTCAATCCTGTCCGTGGGCGTGGTGGACCGTGGAGCCCGGGACGGTCAGCGGCATCTTCTGCTGGCACATCGGGCAGTTGTCCGGCGTATAGAGCGTGAGCGGGTAGGAGATAAGGCCCCTGACCGGGACGTTCAGCGTGAGGTCGGAGGTGGAGCGGTCCACTATCGCCACTACGCCGAGGATCTTGGCGCCGTAGCCGCGGGCCAGGTTTATGGCTTCGCCGCAGAGCCGGCCGCTGTTCAGCACGTCGTCCACTACCAGGGCGCGCTCGCCTTCCGCAATTTTAAAATCCCTCTTGAGGACCATCACGCCGTTGATGCGCTCGGTGAAGATGGCGCGGGCTTTCTTCATCCGGGCGACTTCCTGGCCTATGACCATTGAGCCGACCGAGGGGGAGATGACCACGTTCACCTCCTGGGCGAACTTGGAGGCCATTTCCTTGGCCACTTTCTGGGCCAGGTGCGGGTACTGCATTATGAGCGAAGTCTGTATGTAGGTCTGGGTGTGGAAGCCGGTAGGCAGCTGGAAGTGCCCGTTAAGGATGGCGCCGTGCTCCTGGAGAAGTCCCACCACGTCGAATTTTCCCAGTTTTGACATATTAGTGTTTACCTCCGGCAAATTTATCCGCTTTTACAAAATCTATTTCCACGCCTTTCTGTATCGCGCCGTTTATTATAGCCCCGCATTCCTTGGGGCTTATTACCTTCACGTCCGGCGCGCTCATCCTGCCTTCTATGGTGAAGGCCATGGCCGGTTTCCCGCTGGCGTCGGTCAGGGCCTCCGGCAGGCCTCCCATGGAATAGTACTTATCTGATATTGTATAAACTTTTAACTTGCTAGTCTCGGCCGAAAGGTCCGCGGTGCCGGTCATGTAGAGCGAAAACTCCTTGCCGTCCATGTAGAAGTTCCGTATATTGACCCTGCCGCCCTCGAAGCTGAAGTCCCCGCCGATGGATTTGAAGTGCACGTCGTTCAGCTTGTAGCCGAACTTCAGCGCGCCCATCCGGTTCAGGCGGTACAGGGTGAGCACCGGCAGGGAGAAGAGATAGTGGATGTGGTCCTTCTCCGCGTTCTTCTGCACGTCGTAGAAGACGCCCGCGCCGGTCTTTATGGAAAAGTCGCCGCGGAGGTTCTCTATGCGGCCGGTTATGTCCCGCGGTTTGGCCGTCAGGTAAAAATTCTCCGCCTCCACGTACTCGTGCTTTATGTGGTCCGCCTTGTAGAGCAGGCCGAAGGAGGAGTAGCCGGAGGGTATGGAATTCTTCAGGATCTTCAGCCAGGCGATGTCGGATTCGTAGACGGGACGGTTCTTGTCCGGGGTCTTCACTTTTATGAGCTCCAGGATAAGGTCCCGGCTCTCCTTGATGTCCATGTTCTTTGAATAGCCGGTGAGGCTGCCGGTTTTTTTGTCGCTCAGCGGGTTGAAAACTACGACGGTACCCTTGAGCGGGTCGCCGCCCCAGCGGGTCGCGTAATCGGCGGTCAGCTTCTCGCGGGAGAATTCGGTCTTCATGCGGAAGCTGGTCAGCGTGGCGTTCCTGAGCAGCAGGGTGCCGTCCGTGGAGTTCAGGCAGGTGGTCCTGAAGCCGTCGAAGAAAGC
>CAZJUL010000040.1:0-3206 GCA_964549095.1 uncultured Elusimicrobiaceae bacterium | reverse complement strand
CCAGGTTCCTGAAATGCAGGTTGCGGTAATTCAGCTCGCCGCGGTCCAGGGTGGCGGAAAGGCTGGCCACCTTGAATTTCCCGTCCTTGTTGTGCATGCGCAGGCTGACTTTCGTCTTCCCGGAGGCGCTGTCCACGAACGGGACGCGCACGGCGTTCTTGAGGGCGGCTATGGCGAACGGCGGGCCCTGCACGCTGATGTCGTAGGCCGTCGCGGTGCTGTCGAATTTGATGAAGCCCGCGGCCGAAGCTTTAAGCGGTTCCGTCCGCGCGGCGAAGGTCAGGGTGCGGTCTTCGGAAAAACCGGCTTCTCCCTCGATGGCGGTTACCGGCAGACGGAGATCGAAGCCCCCCGACCGGGTGAAGAAGCGCATGAAACCGTTGGGCGCGGGCACCGAGGTTTCCGCCCGTGCCGACAGGGTCGGCTTGAATTCTTCGGAAAGCCCGGCTTTGAGCTGCCAGACCGTCGCGGGGAGGCTGAACTCCCAGGGGACTTTGAAAAGCGGGGACAGATCTCTGGCGGTGATCGGCTGCAGGGACGCCGTAAGTTCAAACTGCGGCCGCCTGAGGTTCTTCACGGTACCTTTGGCGGAAAGGGAGCGGCCCGAAAGGGAGGCGGTGAAGGCCAGGTCGTTGATCTCGGCCTGCTCCAGGTCGAAATTCTTCAAATTTATTGCGCCTTCGGCGTAGATGCGGCCGTCCAGGTATTTGGCCGGGTCTTTGCGCTTCAGGAAAGCCGAAAGGGAGAAAGGGGTTCCGGATCCCGGCGTATAATCCTTGAACGAGAAGTTCACGTTCTCGAAAGAATAGCCGTACTTCGCGCCCGGGTAGGCGATGTTGACCTGCCCGTCCTTTATCTCGGCGGAATCCAGCCTGTTGAAGAAGCCGCCCTTCGCCTCGGTACGGCGGTAGGCCTCTATGATGTCGGAGAAATTCCAGCCGCCATCGGCTCTTTTTATCAGCTCTATCTTCGGCGAGACCAGCACTATGCTGTCGATGACCAGGCTTTTATGCAGCAGCGGCAGCAGGCGGTAGCTGGCTTCTATAGAGTCCGCCGTGATGAAGTTCACGGAGCCGGGCCCGGGTTCCACCACGCTCAGGCGCTTTATCTTAATGCCGCTGAGCGAAAGTTTCGCGGACTTTATGCGCACCGGCCTTTTGAAGGCCTGCTGCAGCTGGTCGGTGACCAGGGATTCCAGGTCCTTCTCCGTGAAGATGGTGTTCATTACCAGCGCGGCGGCCGCGAGCAGCAGCGCCGCGAAGATGAGCGGGAGGAAGATGACCCTTAAAAGGATCCTGTGGGCTATGTGCAGGTGCTTCATCTTAAGTACATTTTAGCAGTATTAAAGAGGTATAACACGGCCGCGTATGCCCAGCGCAGCAGAGTGGCCGTGTCGGAGGCCGCGCCGGCGGCGTAGGCCCTGAGCGAGATGAGGCCGGGAAAGATGAGTTTCAGTATCAGCACCAGGCAAAGGGCGTTCAGCAGCGTCAGCAGGGACAGCGAGAAGAACAGTCCGCCCGCTTTTTTGAGGTCGCTCTGCACCGGGCCGGCCAGTATGCCGATAGTGTTTATGAAATGGAAGGCCAGGAAGAAGCCGGCCACGGCTGTGAAATACGGCCGGTAGGGGGCCATGTTCCAGAAGAAGGCCGCCAGGCTGTAAAGCAGGCCGGCGGCCACCGCGTAGAAGGGGATGAAGTAAGGCGCCAGCGAGATGAAGGTGTTGGTGGCGTCCAGCGCCACGTAGCCGCCGGTCTTTTTCACCGCTATCTTCCTGACCCTGACCCCGCTTAGCAGCGCGGCGGCGGCGTGGCTGAGCTCGTGGGCCAGCACGTAGAAGTAGCGGCCGGCGCCGCCGGCGCGCCGCAGCCGGGCGCCGGCAGGAAGTGCGCGGCGCAGTAGGCGGCGGCCCCCAGCAGCAGCGGAAAGGTTATCTTGAGGTTTGAAAGTGCGGAGAAGACCAGCGCGCTGGCCGCGAAGGCGGCGCCTGCGGCCAGCGGCGTGAGGAGCAGGGCCGCGAGGATCTTACTCAAGCATGTAGTCCTCGTATTTTATTTTGGCCGCGTCCAGCTCTTTTTTCCAGAGGGCCAGTGCTCCGCGGCTTTTCTCTTCGGCCAGCCGCGACCAGCGCGTGGCGGGGGGATTAAAATCCCGGGCCGCCGTCCTGTACCAGATGTAGGCGTATTTGGCGGAGCTTTCGCCCAGCTTGAAAGTTTTTTCGGTCTCCAGCAGGCCTTTCCTGTCCTCGTAATCTGCCCGGCTGACCGAGCCGTCCGCGAAGCCGTCTTCCAGCTTCTTGAACCTGTCCGCGTAGTCTTTGTCCAGGGCGGTTTTTTTCAGCGCCGGTTCCGCCGCCCAGGCCATGTACTTCTCGCCCTCCAGGTAGGCGCTCCTGGCGCGGGCGCGCAGGTCCAGTACGGCCGCGCCGCAGAAAAGGAAGGCGGCGGCCAGGATAAGCAGCGTATGTCTGGGTTTCACGATGGGTGGCCGCGTCTATCTTTTCAGCTGCGGCTGGGTCTTCAGAACTTTATGCAGTATGGCCGCTATGAGCTGCGGCTTGACCGGTTTTTCGAAGAAGTCTTTCACGTTGGGCTCCTGCCGTATCATGTCGGCGGTGGAGCGGTCGGTGTAGCGGCCGGTAATGATGACTATCGGGATGCCGGAGGTTTCGTCGTTCTGCAGTTCGCGCAATATTTCGAAGCCGCCGAACTTGGGCAGCATGAGGTCCAGCAGGATGAGGTCGGGCAGGACCTGGCGGGCTTTGTTCAGTGCTTCCTCGCCGTCCACCGCTTTCTCCACCTTGAACCCTTCTTTTTTTACCACGAATTCAAGCAGTTCGCGGACGCTGTCGTCGTCGTCGACTATCAGCACCGTTTTATCCGCGGGATTGGCAAATCCGTTCATCTTGGGCACCTCTGAAAGCTAAACGCTGGGAACAAGGGATATTATACCGAATTTTGCGCGCTTACAGGTTGGTCGTGACCAGGGTTTCCGTGCTCTGCACGCCGTGTATGCCCCGTACCTCCCTGACAATCAGGCCGCTCAGCTTGTCTATGGTGTCCGATTCGGCCACCAGTATGACGTCCCAGCCGCCGAAGGTGAGGTATACGTCCTTCACGCCCCTGACGCTCTTTATCTGCTGGACTGCTTTCTGTTCCAGCCCGGCCACCAGTTTGCACAGTACGAATGCGATCATGTAAGCCTCCTTG
>CAZJUL010000039.1:2419-14488 GCA_964549095.1 uncultured Elusimicrobiaceae bacterium | reverse complement strand
TGTCTTTGTCGTCCAGGATCTTCAGGCTTATCATCCAGCCAAGCTGCTCTATGCGTTGGGCGTCGCCGGACACGCCCTGGTCTTTCCACATTATATTCTGGAGGGATTTAATCACATTGCCGATGTCTTTCATTTAAGCCGCCCTGTAGTAGATGTGAGATTCAAGTTCTTTAATTGCGCTCAGGTAGCCGGTTTTGCCGCCAAAAAGGTGCACAAGCTCCGACGGCGTGCCCATATGTTTAAATGGATCGAT
Organism: uncultured Elusimicrobiaceae bacterium; assembly: GCA_964549095.1. Classification (GTDB taxonomy): domain Bacteria; phylum Elusimicrobiota; class Elusimicrobia; order Elusimicrobiales; family UBA9959; genus JAHJSU01. Next base: position 14,235 of record CAZJUL010000039.1, on the reverse strand, counting down.
GCGTAAAACCGCCATATCCTCGATATTGTCTATGCCGTCATCAGCGTATTTATCCAGCAGCGCGTCCAGTATTTGACGGGCCTGTTCGCCGTATTTTGTGAAGTAATTCTGCTTACGCACATGTTCCGCGCGTTCCCTGCGGGTAAGCGGCGGCATGTCCCAGGCGATGTGGCACACAAGGTCAAAAATATCTAGGTCTTTTTTTATATCTTCTTTAAGGTTCTCAAGCTGGATGCCATGGGCTTCCATTTCCTCAATGATCGCCTTTTTCTTTTCCGCGCTGTTCCAGCGGGTAAGAAACTCGTCAATGGTGCGGAATTCTTTTTCTATGCCGCGTTTTGTGTAATCCTTAAAACTTTCAGTTATCACTTTCCCATTGGCATCAAGATACTGGTTGCGCACATGCAAGACGGAAACATCAATGCCTGAAACGAACACTTTAGGCTTTGGGTCCGCTACTATTCCCCCGCCGCCGACAATTGTAGGCGGGTCGGAGAAAACTTCCGGGAAATCAACTTCTTCACCTGTTTCAGGATCAATTATAGGGCCTATCTCGGGATTTATGTCGCTGTTATCTATAGGCTTGTCAGCCGGGATGGTTTTAATCATCACGGGATCGCCGTCAAATTCGGGGTTCGCAAAAATATCTGTGACATTACGAAAATCCATAATGGTGAAGAAGGTTTTGCCGTATTCCTCGTTTATCCTGGTGCCGCGCCCGATTATCTGCTTAAACTCCGTCATGGACTTTATGTTAGAGTCCAGCACAATAAGCTTGCAGGTCTGAGCGTCAATACCGGTGGTCATCAGTTTTGAGGTTACTGCTATAACCGGATATCTTTCCTCGGGATTAATGAAGTTATCCAGCTCCCGCTTCCCTATAATTTCGTCGCCGGTGATGCGCATTATATATTTGGGATTTTCGGCGGCGAGATCCGCGTTTTCATTAACCAGCGCCTGGCGCATGCGCTCGGCGTGCTCGATATCAACGCAGAAGACAATAGTTTTATCATACCTGTTGGTTTGCTTCAGGTATTCTGTAATCTTTTTGGCCACAAGCTGGGTGCGTTCATCAATAACGAGGTCCCGGTCAAAATTCTTAGTATTATACACTCTGTCTTCCACTTCTGCCCCGTCTTTATCTGTTTTGCCAAATTCCGGCCGCCATCCTTCCAGATCCACATTTATGCCCACCCTGATGACTTTGTAGGGGGCCAAAAAACCGTCGTCAATGCCCTGCCTGAGAGAATATGTATAAATAGGCGGGCCGAAATACTCTATATTTGAAATCTCATTGGTTTCTCTGGGTGTGGCCGTTAAACCGATATGTGTGGCAGAGCCAAAGTATGTGAGTATTTCACGCCAGGCGCTGTCCGCGTCCGCGCTGCCGCGGTGGCACTCGTCCACGACCACAAGGTCGAAAAAGTCCCGGCTGAATTCTCTATAGGCGTCTTTATCCTCGTTGTAGTTGGTCAGGCCTTGGTAGAGGGCAAGGTAAATTTCAAAGGCTTTATCCACATTATGCTTGCGGATTGTGGTCATTTTGCCTTTGAAGTGCTTGAAGTCATTGCGCTTGGTCTGATCTATAAGGGCGTTGCGGTCCGCCAGGAAAAGAATTCTTTTTTTTGTGCCGCTTTTCCAAAGTCTGTGGATTATCTGGAAAGCCGTATAGGTTTTGCCGGTGCCGGTGGCCATAACGATCAAAACGCGGTTTTGCCCCTTTGCTATAGCCTCCATGGTCCGGTTTATGGCTATTTGTTGGTAATACCGGGGGGCGCGGCCAGAACCGTCAAAATGATAGTCATGGGTGACTATCGCTTCCTGTTGCGGCCCGGAAATGCCTTTATACTTTTTGTAGATTTCCCAGAGTGCGGCGGGAGACGGAAAGGCATCCAAGGATATAGTGGTTTCGACCTTGGCTGAACTGCCGGAGCGGTCATGAACAATAAAACCGTCGCCATTGGAGCTGATGGCTATGGGAACATCAATTATTTTGGCGTAATCAAGCGCCTGCTGCATTCCCGCCCCGAGGGAATGATTGTTGTCTTTTGCCTCAACTACGGCAATAGGGATATTGGGTTTCAAGTATAGGATAAAATCCGCGAATTTGCGTTCTCCCCGCGCGGTTTTATTCCCCTTCACAAAAATGCGGCCATCGGTGAAATAAACCTGCTCGCGTATTTGGCGCTCATTGTCCCATTTGGCGCTGATTATGGCGGGTAAAATGTATTTACTGCAAATATCGCGTTCGGAAAGTTGTTTTTTGGATGTCATAAGCTGTCAAGTTTACATGTTATACGCAGCCCCCGCTAGTGAAATTCTACCTCTTTACAGCTTTAACCGCCATACTTGTAAAAATAGTGTACCAGACCACCCCGACAGCGTCGTGTCTGGGTATTTTGGGCCTAAAGGGCCGCCTTTTGGCCCTTGTGGATCCGGGTGAATGCGCTAAACTATCTATATCAGTTCCACGCAAAGATACATGAAACGCTTCAGCATAATAATAGCCATCGCGCTCGTTTGCGGGTTCTTCTCCCGGGCCAACGCCGTTAACTGGGACGGCCTGAACGATACCGGGCCGGAATTTACTCTTCCCGAGATCAAGGCCGACCTGACGCCCAACCCCGACCCGGCCGACCGCCCCGCCGCGGGCCGCCGCCTTATTGCCGTGGACCCCGGCCACCCCAACACCTTTAACAGCGGCCTGGCAGACATAGGCGGAACCAACGAGACCCGGTTGAACTGGCAGGTGGCGGTGAGGCTGGAAAGGATACTGAAGGAAAAAGGCTTTGACGTACTGATGACCAAATCCTCCGAGCTCCAGTCGGTGCAGAACAAGGACCGTGCGCGCAGAGCCAACAACGCCGGGGCGGCGCTGACCGTGCACCTCCACTGCGACAGCGCGCCGACCACGGGCTTCGCCATCTACTACCCGGACCGCGAGGGCGTTAACGATTATAAGGACGACCCGGAGAACGGTTTCAGAGGGCCCTCCATCCAGGTCAGGGCCGGCAGCCGCGTATTGGCGGACGCAGTGCAGAAAGGCATGAAGGGAATACTCGCCGGCAGCCTGGCCTCCAGGGGCGTATTCGGGGATTCCCGGACGCTGGTGGGGTCCAGGCAGGGCGCGCTGACCACCTCCATTTTTTCGACGATACCCACCATCACCATCGAGATGGCGGTGATGAGCAACAAGCACGACCTGGCCTTCATAAAGTCCGAAGAAGGGCAGGAAAGAATGGCGCAGGCCATCGCCGCCGGAATAGTCCTCTACCAGCTCCCATAAAAACAAAAAGTCCCCGACATCCTGTCTTTGGGACCTTTGCCTCGACGGGACAGCGTCCCGTTTTTGAATAACTATTTTTTACCGGAGACGGGCGCGGTGCTTATGACGGGTACGGCGGCCACCAGGACGGCTCCGGTGCCGGTGCTTGCTTCGACCGCGGACAAGGCGACCAGGCCGGGCCCGCCGGCGGCTGCCGTGCTCACCAGGAGTTCCGCGGGCTGCAGGTCGGCCAGCTTGGCGAAGGTGTAGCCGTCCAGCCGCAGCGCGGGCACGGCGGCCTCCAGGACCTCCACCTCTTTCCATTCCGGGCGGTTAAAATGCATCAGCACCACTGAGCCGTGCCGCGCGCCGTCCAGGATATTGCGCGTCATGGCTTTTACGGACCGGCGCTGCGCGTCGCCGGAAAGGATGTCGTAGCCGACGATCTCCATCCCCAGGCGCCGCGCTATCTCCACGCTGGCTTCATCCGCGAAAGCGGTGGCCGAACGGAAAAAGAGGGGCCTGCGGCCTGAGACCTCCGCTATCTTGCGGGCGTTCAGTTCCATCTCGTCCACCACGTCGCCGACGCTGCGGGTAGACCAGACTTTATAAGCCTTCTGGCCGTTTACGGAACAGGTGCGGTGCATCAGGCCGTGGTTCTCTATCTCGAAGAGCGGGTCATTGGCCAGCTCTTTGAAGATCTCCGGGTGCTTGTCTATCCAAAGCCCGGTGACGAACAGCGTGGCCGGCAATTTTTCCCGGCGCAGGTAGTCTATGAGCCTGGCGTTATAGCGGCTGTTCCTGCCGCCGCAGGCGTCGAAAGTGAGCGCGATGACCTTTTTTTCGTTTCCGGCGGGCCTTTTAAAACCCTGCACGGACTCCCCGAACTTTCCCGGCTTCACGCCCGCGAACTGCGCTTTTAGCCCTTGCTTCAGAACAAGGTAATCAGGCGTATAAAGGGATTTAAGGGCGTTGCGGATGTCCGCGCGGCTCCTCTGCCGGGCCGAAACGGGCACGGCGGCAAGCAGCGCGGCGGCCAGGACCGCCGCCGTTATAAGGGAATATTTCTTCATTATACTCTTCTACTGCTATTATTGTAGAAAATTACGGCCCCCGATATTCAGCTAAAAATAAATAAAAACCGCGACATGATGCTGTCGCGGTGGTGCTTTACACTATATTGCAAGCTAACGCTGACAGGGGAGAAAAAGGAGGGGTTATGCAATGGAGTTTACAGGAATGCGGTTCCGGTTTCAGGGCGCAGAAGGCCGACGGGCTGACGGCTTTTATCAGGCGGGCCTGCCTGTGGGCGGAGATGAAGCCCGGCAGGGGCCTCGGGTACGACATAACCTACAAGGGTTTTGCCATAGCCAGGATCTCTTTCGCGCGCAGGGGCGCGCTGGTGAAGCCGTTCGCGGCGGCGCAGTCCTTTCCGGAGATCTCGGACCTGGACCTGGTGGAGCTGGCCCTGCGGGTCAGCAAGTACAGGGAAGCGGCCGCGGCGGCGTTGAACTGACCGGCTACAGGGCTTCGGCGCGGCGCTTTATCTCGGCCACCAGGCCGGCGAAGATGATCTTGTGGAGGGGGTAGAGCGAATACCAGTAGATATTGCCGAAAAAGCCCTTGGGCTCGAAATAGGCCGTCTGCCTTAAAGTGGAGCCGCCGTCCTTGGGCAGGGTCTCGAACTGCAGCCAGCCTTTGCCGGGCAGGCGCATCTCGGCGCGCAGCAGCAGCATGCGGTTCCCGATGACGCGCTCTACGCGCCAGAAATCCAGCGGCTCGCCCTGGTGGATGATGTCCGGGTGGCGGCGCCCGCGGCGCATGCCCACGCCGCCCACCAGCCGGTCCTGCCAGGCCTTGAGTTCCCAGAGGAACTGGGCGTAGAACCAGCCGCGGTCCCCGCCGATGCCGCAGAAGACGCGGAAGACTTTTTCCGGCGGGGCGTTCACGGCGATGAAGCGGTCCTCGTAGATCAGGCCCTCGGTGTCTATGAAGGACCGGGGCTGGGCGTAGGCCGGCGTGAACGCGGCGGTCCAGGCGGTCTCGACGGCGTGCTCGGAAATGCGCATCAGCGCGTATTGCACCGCGGTCCGGAAATCCAGCGGCTTGATGGCCGGGAAGATACTGCGCGCGGTGCCGGAGGTGCAGACCACGTCGTACGCGAGGCTTTCCAGCAGCGGCTTTGCGAGCATTGCCGGCACCGGGGTTATCACCCCCGCGAACCAGGCCGTGAGCCCCGGCGACCAGAAGGGGCTGGTAAAGAAGCCGCGCCTCAGGCCGCGCGCCTCGGAGTAGATGCGGAGCAGCTCCCTGTAGGTATGTACGCCCTCGCCGCCTATCTCGATGATCTTATTGTCCGAGCCCGGCGTTTCCAGCGCGCCTATCAGGTAGCTGAGCACATCCCGGATGGCCACCGGCTGGCAGCGGGTATTGGCCATGTAGGCGGGGCAGGGGATAATGGGCAGGCGCTCCACCAGGTACCTGATTATCTCGAAAGAAACGCTGCCCGAGCCCACTATTATGGCGGCGCGGAATTCGGTGACGTTCAGGCCCGGGGCGCGCAGTATCCCGCCCACCTTGTGGCGCGAGGTGAGGTGCTTGGAAAGGCGCAGGCCTTCCGCGCCCAGCCCGCCCAGGTAGATTATTTTTTTAACCCCGGCGAAAGCGGCGGCCGCGGCGAAATTCCTGGCCGAGGTTTCCTCCAGGGACTCGAAATGGGGCACGTCGGACATCGAGTGTATAAGGTAATAGGCGGCGTCGACGCCCGCCATCGCCTCTTTCAGGCCGGCGCCGCCCAGCACGTCGCCTTTTATCACCTCCACCGCGCCCGACCAGGGCCGGCCCTGCAGGTGGTCCGGCTGGCGCACCAGGCAGCGGACCCTGTAGCCCTTTTCCAGCAGGCGCGGCACCAGCCGCCCGCCGATATAGCCGGTAGCGCCTGTGACGAGTATGGTTTTCATTGGGAGGAGGCGGCGGCGCGGCGGCCTAAACGGGCAATATGCTTCTTTCCCTGGCCCAGCCGCGGAGATTGTCTATGGACTCCGCTTTTATGCGCGAAAGCGGGCGAGTCAGCTTGATCTGCTCCAGCACGTGCTTCGTGGAGATGGGCTCGTTGGTGGCGGAGGCGCTGTACAGCGCCGAGATGACGGCCTGCTCTATCTCGGCGCCGCTGAACCCTTCGCAGCCGCCTGCCAGCACGGCCAGGTCGAAAGTCCGCGGGTCCAGCTGCCGCTTCTTCAGGTGTATCTTCAGGATCTCCGCGCGCTGCAGCGCTTCCGGCAGGTCCGCGAAGAAGATCTCGTCGAAGCGGCCCTTCCGCAGCAGCTCAGGCGGGAGGTGGTTGATATCGTTGGAAGTGGCGGCTATGAAGGAGCGGTCTTTGCGCTCCTGCATCCAGGTCAGCATGGTACCGAGGACGCGCTGGGAAACGCCGCCATCCATCTCGCCGGAGGAGGACGCGAAGATCTTCTCTATTTCGTCTATCCACAGGCAGACCGGGGCCAGGCGCTCTATGGTGGCCAGCGCCTTGCGCAGGTTCTCCTCGGTCTCGCCGATATATTTGGAATAAAGCCGGTTCAGGTCCAGCCGGTAAAGCGGTATGCCCAGCTCTCCCGCTATGACCTTGGCGGCCAGGCTCTTGCCGCAGCCCTGCACGCCGAGCAGCAGCAGCCCCTTGGGAGGCGGCAGCGGGGAATCGTCCGCAAAGAAAGCTGACCGGCGCTCGCCCACCCATTTCTTCAGGTTCTCAAAGCCCGCAATGTCGGCCGGCTGCTCAGCCCCGAAATACTCCAGCACACCTTCCTTGTCGAACAGCTCTTTTTTATATTTTTCCACCGCTTTCAGGTCGTGCTTGTCCAGCGTCCCGTCCTTCAGTATGGTGGCGTTCAGCACGTTCCTGATCTGCTGCACCGAAAGGCCTTTCAGGGACTTGACCAGGCGCCGCACATCCTCGGGCTCCAGCGTGATGCTCAGCTTGAGGGAGGTCTTCCTGAATTCGGCCACGGTCCTGTTTATCTCGGCCAGGATCTCCTGTTCGTCCGGGTAGCCGCCGGTTATGCGGGCCGCGTAGGGCTCTATATCCGGGGGCAGGGGCTGGTCGGAGCCGACGATGATCAGGGTGTTGCGGGTGTCGTTGATGGCGGCCACTATATCCTTGAAAAGCCGCGCGACTACGGCGTCCTGCAGGAACTTGTGGAAATCGGAAAGGATGAACACCGAGGTGGACTTGTCCCGGACGATGTCGTTGATGAGCTTGAGCGTGTTCACCGGGGCGTTAGTCTGGTAGAACGAATTCTCGTTCCTGCCCACGCGCAGGCCCTTGGTCAGGGACCAGCGGTAAACGGTTATCCCCATCCCCGCCGCCACCGTGAACAGCTGCCGCGTGACGAAATCCTCGTCGATGGTATCCACCAGCACCAGCGAATACTTGGATTTTATCAGCAGGGCGACTTCGGATTCAAAGTTCATATTAGCAGACCGGCGCCGGGACCTGGGAAGGGAAGGGGTTATAAATCATTTGCGCCCGGCAGGTGAGGACCGGCTTTAGAGCGAAGCATCAGTATGCTTCGCGCCCGGTCCGCAAGGGCGCAGGCAATTTCTTACGCAAGAGAAATTGCCGAGCCGGGGCCGCGGAAAACCGCTATGCGGTTTATCCGTGGCTCGAACCTGCACACGCGGCCTCCCTCAAAGATCTGGTGCGCCCGGCAGGAATCGAACCTGCACTAGAAGCTTCGGAGGCTCCTGTGATATCCATTTCACCACGGGCGCGTAAAAGAACGAAACTAACCCTTTCCCCTGATTATACCTATTATTTTCGCCTTAAAATCGTTCGAATACTCTTTCGCCTGGCCCCCGCCCTGCGCGAAATCCTTTCTCCCGCCGCCGTTGCCGCCGAGGAAAGACGCTATCTTTTTGGCCGTCTCCGAGGCGCTGAAATCCGCGGCCTTGATATCTTTAGTGGCGGACACCACGAAGGACAGCCTGCCCTCCCTGACCGAGCAGACGAAAAACGCGGCGTTGGTCTCGCCGCCCTTCAGCTCGTCGGCCACGCCCCGCAGGGAGGCCGCGTCCGCGTCGCCGGCGTTGAACAGCACCACCTTGTAGTCGCCGCCGCCGTCCACTTCGCCGGCCGGCTTGCCGCCGGAAATTTTGCTTTTCTTAAGGCCGTCGATCTCCAGGCGCAGCTTCTTCTCGCGCTCCAGCAGCTGCTCTATGCGCGCGGGCAGCTCTTCCGGGACTATGGACAGCCGGGCCGCCGCGGCCTCGGCGCGCGAGGCAGTTTCCACCAGGTAATCCACCGCGGCCAGACCCGCCACGCCTTCGATGCGGCGCACGCCGCGGGACACCGAGGAATCCTTGAGTATCTTCACCAGTATGAGCTCGCCCAGGCGGTCTATGTGGGTGCCGCCGCAGAGCTCCAGGCTGTAGCGGTTAAGCGCGTCGTCCCAGCCGCCCTTATTTATCAGTATGAAGCGGGCCGGGTCGCTGTATTTCTCCCCGAGCAGGGTGACCGCGCCGAATTTTTCCGCGTCCTTCAGCGGGCGCTCCATCTTCAAAACCTTGTAATCCTGGTGTATAGCGGCGGCCGCTATGGCCTCCATCCTGGCCAGCTCTTCCGCGGAAGGGGCCCTGGAAGTGGTATAGTCGAAGCGGAATTTTTCGGGCGTGACTATCGAGCCGGCCTGGCGGGTGCCGGGCCCGAAGAGCTCCCTGAGCGCCGAGTTCACCACGTGCACGGCCGTGTGGTTGCAGGCGGTGCGGTAGCGCAGGTCCGACACCGCCGCCCTGACCTTGTCGCCGGTACGCAGCTTGTCCACGGCCCGTACATGGTGGAAAACGACTTTGCCGACCGGCCGCTGCGTGTCCAGCACCTCCGCGGCCGCGGCGCCGCCGGACCTGAAGAACCCGGTGTCCCCCACCTGCCCGCCTGATTCCGCGTAGAAAGGCGTGCGGTCCAGCGCGGCCCAGCCTTCCGTTCCCGGCTGCAGCGCGGCGGTTATGACGCCGGCGGTGTCCAGCAGGCCGACTATCTCGGCCTCGGCTTCGGTGGTTTCGTAGCCGACGAAGACCGTCGGCTTGAATTTTTCTTCGGCGGTCTGGAAAATGAAGGCGTTCTGCTCGCCGGAATCCTTCCAGCCCGCCTTGGCGGTCGCCTGCGCCGATTTGCGCGCGCGGTTGAAGCCCTCTTCGTCCAGCGGTATGTTCTTTTTCAGCGCCAGCTCGCGCGTGAGCTCCAGCGGGAAGCCGTAGGTCTCGTACAGCCTGAAAGCCTCGGCACCGGGTACGCCGCGCGGGTATTTTTCCAGGAGGTCGGCCAGGAATTTCTCGCCGGTCTCGAGCGTTTCGATGAAGCCCTGCTCTTCGAATTTGAGCGCTTCCCTGACCTGCTTCTCCGCGGAAATTATCTCGGGGTACACGTCCTTGAAGATCTGCTGTACCGAGGGCACCAGCGTGTGCAGGAACGGGTCCTTCGCGCCCATGACGCGCCCGTAGCGCGCGGCCCGGCGTATGAGACGGCGCAGCACGTAGCCGCGGCCCTCGTTCGAGGGTATCACGCCTTCGGCCAGCAGGAAAGTGGAGGCGCGCAGGTGCTCGCTTATGATGCGGAACGCGGACACGGATTCCGGCGAGGAGCCGTACTCCACTTTCAGCAGTTTCGAGGCGGCTTCCACTATCGGAAAGAAAAGCGTGGTGTCGAACGGGGTTTCCTTTCCTTCTACTATGAAGGTGAGGCGCTCCAGGCCCATGCCGGTGTCTATGTTCTTCTTGGGCAGCGGGTTGTAGACGCCGCCGGGCTGCTTGTCGAACTGCGTGAAAACGTGGTTCCAGATCTCTATGTACCGGTCGCAGGAGCAGCCGGCCCCGTCGCAGCCGGGATGCGCGTATTTTTCGCCGCGGTCCCAGTAGATCTCCGAGCAGGGGCCCGACGGGCCGGTATCGCCCATCGCCCAGAAATTGTCGCCGTCGCCCAGCTCGACTATATGGGAATGCAGGTTACCCGGCAGCACGCTTTCCCAGATGGCGCGGGCCTCCGCGTCACGGGGGGCCACGCCGCCCTTGTAAATGGACGGGTAGAGCCTTTCCGCGGACAGACCCATCTCTTTAGTAAGGAAGTCCCAGCCCCATTTTATGGATTCGGCCTTGAAATAGTCGCCGAAGGAAAAGTTCCCCAGCATCTCGAAAAAGGTCAGGTGGCGGATGGTGCGGCCCACGTTGTCGATGTCGGTGGTGCGGAAGGATTTCTGGCACGAGGCCGCGCGCTTCATGTCGGTCTTCAGGCCCAGGTAGTACGGCTTGAACTGCACCATGCCGGCGGAGGTGAATAAAAGGGTGGGGTCGCCTTCCGGTATCAGCGGGCTGGACTTTACCACCGGGTGGCCGTGCTTGGCGAAGAAATCCAGAAAAGATTTGCGTATTTCGTAGCTGTTCATGTGTGGTTCCTTAATTGTTAATTATACTAAATTGGGGATTTGCGGCGGAAAGCCGCGCCGGCCGCCCCGCCGCGGGGCAAAAGAAAAGCCGTCCGCGGAAAGCGGACGGCCCTTCGTGCCCGGGACAACTATTTCACTATCCGGCCCACGCCTACAAGGTACTTCTGGTTCCCCCAGCGCTTCTGCACCGGGTTGCCGGCCTCTATCAGGTACATCGAGCTGCCCTTGGTGGGGCCTATGTAGAGCGCCACGTGCCCTATGCTGTAGGGGCGGGCGCGGCTGAAGGCGTCGCGCCAGTTGAAGAACAGGAAGTCGCCGGGCTGGACATTGGCCAGGGAGGCGGGAGAGCCGGTGCTGACCATCTGCATGTTGTACTGCTTCTTCAGCGCGTAGCCGTACTGGGCGCCGGCCAGCGCGACGAAGGAGGTCGGCTCGAGCTTGGCCTTGATGGCGGCGCAGCGCGTGAGCTTGGAGCAGTCTATGCCGTGCACGCAGTCCCCGCGCCCGTTGAACTGGTAGGGAATGCCGAGGAAGGTGTAGGCGGAGTTGAGCAGCCGCAGGCCGATGAGCTTGGTCTGAGCGGTGGCCAGCGCCATGCCGTTCAGGTAGGCCGACAGGTTGGCCTGCGCCTCCCGCGGCGTCGGGGCGGGCAGGTTCATGTAGAAATCCGCCGGCGCCTTTCCGCCGGCGTCGGAGCCCATGATGCCCACTCCGCCGGCGCCTTCCGCGGTCTCACCGCCGGGAACGGCCTGCGTCCGTGCCTGCGCCGGTTCGCCGGAGCCGGGTTCGGAATTCATCTCGCCGGTAACGCCCTCTTCGGATTTAACATAGCCCGTGGAGAGCTGGCCTTTGACCGGGCCCTCGTCGGCGTCTTCGCCGTCCTCGCCGTGCGTGATCAGGCCCGGCAGGAAAACGAACGCCGCCAGCAGTATAAAGAACGAACCATACATGAATCTTTTTGTCATAGCATCCTCGCCAGGTACCGGTTTGGGAGCCCGCGGCCCGTATTTCAAGTTTACAGGAGATGCGGGCAACTGTCAAGGGGGCGGGGCCGGGTTGCGGCGCGCAGGCAGGCCGCGGCGCGGACATTTACCGCCCGCCGGCTTTTTTTGAAGTATAAT
>CAZJUL010000039.1:0-2409 GCA_964549095.1 uncultured Elusimicrobiaceae bacterium | reverse complement strand
AGCTCTGGGACAAGATCGGCGCCCATTGCAGGAAGCACCGCCTGTTCAGGGACGGGGATCCCGTCCTGCTGGCCGTCTCGGGCGGGCCTGATTCCGTGATGATGCTGGATTTTTTTTCCAAGCTGGCCAGGAGCCGCCGGCTGAAACTGGCGATAGCGCACCTCAACCACAAGCTGCGTGGCGCCGATTCCGACAGGGACGAGGCGTTCGTCAAGAAGCTGGGCGCGGCTTACGGCCTGCCGGTCTTCACGGCGAAGGCCGATGTGGCCGCCTCGGCGCGCAGGCATAAGCTCAGCGTGGAGCACGCCGCCCGCCGCAGCCGCTACGATTTCCTGGCGAAGCTGGCCCTGAAGAAAAAGTTCACTTTGGTAGCCACCGCGCACCACGCGGACGACCACACCGAGACGGTGCTGCTGAACCTGCTGCGGGGCACCGAACCCAAAGGGCTGCTGGGCATACCGGTCAAAAGGCCGCTCCACAAAAATGGCGGCAGGACGGTATTCGTCATCCGCCCGCTGCTGGCCGTAAGCAGGAAGGAAATACTGGCCTATCTCAGCCTGAACGCGCTGCCCAGCCGCAAAGACAGATCCAACGACGACGAAAAATACACCCGCAACTGGCTCAGGAAGACCGTGATCCCGCTGCTGGAAAAAAAACAGCCCCGGTTAGGCGAACATATGCTGGAAATGTCCGCGAAACTCGACTGCCTCCTGCGGCGGCGGCCGCAGTTTTTATAGAATATACCTATGAACCCGACCTCTTTCCTGGAACTGGCGGCCGACCGCCGCAGCATACGCAAATACAAGCCCGTGCCGGTGGAGCGGGAAAAGCTCCTTTACTGCCTGGAGGCGGCGCGGGTGGCGCCCTCGGCCTGCAACGCCCAGCCCTACAAGTTCATTGTCGTCGACGAGCCGCAGGCAAGGGAAAAACTGGCCCTGGCCGCGTTTTCCGGCATCTACAAGCCGTGCGGTTTCGCGGCGGGGGCCGGCGCGCTGCTGGTGGTGGTGTCCCAGACCGGCAAGATGAGCGCCTGGCTGGGAAACCAGGTGCAGTCCACGAATTTCCGCCTGGTGGACATCGGTATCGCCGTCGAGCATTTCGCGCTGGCGGCGCAGGAGCGGGGGCTGGGCACCTGCTGGCTGGGCTGGTTCGACGCGAAGGGCGCGGCGCGGGCGCTGGGCCTTCCCTCCGGCGCCAAAGCCGAGATAATGCTGAGCGTGGGCTACCCGGACGAGGCCCCGCCGGCCAGGAAAAGAAAAACAATGGAGGAGTTCGCCTCTTTCAATAAATACTTATGAAAAAAATATTCCCCGCTTTAGCGCTGCTCTGCTCTTTCGCCCTTGCGCCCGCCTTCGGCGCCGAGGATTGCTCCAGATCCGGCGACGCCTGTAAACAGCCCGCCAAGGCGGCCACCCCGTTCATGGCGGAGGTCAAAAAGGCCGCGGCTGAGGCGCCGGAGCTCCGGCAGGGCAAACCCGCAGAGCCCGAGCTGAAGCAGGGCAGGTCCAAAGACCCCGAACTGAAACCCGCGCCCGTCCAGGCCCCCGCGGCCGCCCCCGAAGCAGCCGCCCCGGCGGTCCCGGCCGACAAAGAAACGCTTTCAAAGCCCGCCTGGCTGCTGCTGGTGTTCGCGCTGCTGGCCGGCCTCTATTATTACCTGAGAGAAGGGAAAAAGCGGGGTAAAAAGAATTGACCCTGGGACAGGACAGCTTTAATTCCGCGTCCACGGCCATGCACATGTTGCAGGGCGCGGCGCTGCTGGGGTTCGGCCTGGCGGAAATTTATCCCGCCGGAGAAAGCCTGCGCAGGAAGCTGAGCCTGGCCGCTTCACTGGGGCTGGCGCTCGGCGCGGCCGGCGCGGCCGCCGCTATGCTTTATTTCCTCGGCGGCTGGAGCCTCAAAGACGCGCTTTTCGCGCTCAATATCAAAAAAGGTTTTTATGTCTTCGTCGCCTTCGCCTGCTATTACGCCTCCGCCGGCCTGAGCCGTTTCATGTACCTGGCCTCGGAGGAAAAAAGCAGGCACTGGCACCATATCTCCCTGGTGTTCCTGGCCGCCAGCGCGGCGCTGTATTTCACCCTGGGCTCCAAAGTGCACGAGGAGGCGGCCGGCCCCGTCGGCGCGGCCAACGCGGCCATCGGGGCGGCCCTGCTGGCGGCACTGCTGGCCAAGGTCCTGCACGGCTTCCTGAAAAAGAAGGCCTTCCATATCGCCTGGGCCGTGCTCCTCTTGATAGCCTCCGTCCAGCTGCTGGCTTACCGGGAGAATGAAGAAGCCTTCGAATACCGGCTGGTCACGGTGCAGTCGGGCCCGGAAGCGAAGCCGGCCGCCGTCAACCCGATGCAGATGACGCAGCAGCCTTTCGGCAGCATACCGCTGAGCCCCGCCGGACCGGGGGCCGCGCCCGCC
>CAZJUL010000038.1:8583-14534 GCA_964549095.1 uncultured Elusimicrobiaceae bacterium | reverse complement strand
AGTCCTTTTCCGACGGGATACTGAAGAGCATGAACCTGCATCATAACGCCGCCGATACCGTGCGGGCGATAGGCCAGGTGGCGGAAATGGGCTTCAAGCAGGAATTGGAATTCATTTACGGCTATCCCGGCGACACCGCGGAACAATGGGTCAAAACGCTGGAACAGGCTTTAGGCTATGGCCTGGCGGAGATCATGATCTACCGGCTCAAGATAATCGCCCACACGGCCAGGGCGGGGGCCGTGACGGGCCAGCTGGAAAAGCGGGATAACCGCCTGATAGCGGAAGAGGCCATACGGTTCAAAGCCATCGGCTACGAACTCCTGGAAAAGGCCGGCTACAATGAGACCATTGAAAGGTCCTTTTCCAGGGACCCCGGCTGGTTCTCCAACTACCGAAACGACTTTATGGGCAGGCAGATGGACAATCTCAGCTTCGGGTTCTGGGCGCTCAGCAGGTTCCGCGACCGGGCCTTCCAGAACCCGCGCGGACAGGATCTCAAAGAGTATTACCAGGCTATCAAGGAAAACAAGCTCCCTGTCAGGTTCGGCTGGATAGAGACCAGGGACCAGCAGCTGAGAAGGAATATCCTGCTGCCTTTGGAGAACCGGGACCTGCTGAAGCAGCAGTTCCAGGACCGGCTGGGCGTCGCGGCACAGGAAGTTTTCGGCCGCAAGATAACACTGCTGAAAGAACACGGCCTGTTGGAAGAGGACGCGGAGTATTTACGGCCCACCAAGACGGGCAGGTTCTTCATTGACGAGATCACGCAGTCCTTCTACCATCCGGATTTCCTCCCGTTCCCGCGGGATAAATACAAGGACGGCCCCCTTAACCCGTATCTTGATAATGAAACGCTGTCCTGAGCGCGCGCCGCGGAAAACCAATGCGGCCCCGGAAAAGCGCCGGCCTTCGACTTTTTTAAAATAAGGTTTTATATATAATATAGTCTTACGGATTAGGAGGACCACCGGTGATAGATCCTTATTTGACCGAAACAGCCGACCAGGCGGTACGGGACCTCCATGAACTGATCGGGCTGGGCCTTACCAACAAGGACGCGGAATTCGACTCCATCCTGCAGTATCCCCCTATAAAAACCAGCCGGCCGATGAGCGAAGAAGAGTTCTTCAAGGACTATTCCCGCCCGAAAGACGAACCGCTCACCATTTACGCGCATATCCCTTTCTGCATAAAGCAGTGCATCTTCTGCCACGTCCCGAACATAATCGCGGCCTCCGACGCCGAAAAGGACCTGTACCTCGACAACCTTATCAAGGAAATGGACCTCTGGATGCGGCGGCTGGGCGTCAGCAAGCTTAAAGCCAGGTCCATCCTGCTCGGCGGGGGAACTCCGACGCATCTCACTCCGGCCCAACTGGAGCGGTTCCTGAAAGCCTTCACTTCGCGCATCGAGACGGATGCCGCGGTACAGTTTTCCTGCGACCTGGACCCGCTGACCGTCATCGGCCACGAGGGCCGGGAGCGCCTTAAGATAATGAAAGCCTTCGGCGTGACACGGCTCTCGATGGGGGCGCAGTCCTTCTCCGACGAGATACTGAAGAACATGAACCGCCACCATAACGCCGCCGACACCGTCCGGGCCATAGGCCAGGTGAAGGAAATGGGGTTCAAGCAGGAGATAGAGTTCATCTACGGCTATCCCGGCGACACGCGCGAGCAATGGGTTTCGACGCTGAAACAGGCTTTGAGCTATGACCTCGACGAGATAATGATCTACCGGCTCAAGATCATACCCAATGTCTCACATAAGGCGGCCATTACCGCCCTGCTGGACAAGCGGGGGGACCTGCTCACCTTTAACGAAGAAGCTATCCGGTTTAAGGCTATCGGCTATAAGATACTGGAGGACGCCGGCTACCGCGAAACGGTGGAGCGGTCCTTTACCAGGCAGCCCGGCCTGTTCTCCAACTACAGGAACGATTTCATGGGCTGCCAGAACGACACCGTCAGCTTCGGGTATTACGCGCTGACGATGTTCCGCGACCGGTTCGCCCAGAAGACCCGCGACCTAGGAGAATACAACAAGGCCGTAGGCGAGGGCAGGATACCGCTGCGGGCGGGTCTTATACGCAACAGGGACCAGCAGCTGAGAAGGAATATCCTGATGCCGCTGGAGAACCGCGGCCTGCCCAAGAAGCAGTTCCAGGACATCACGGGCCTGCAGGTCCGCGAAGTGTTCGGCAAAAAGATAGACCTGCTGAAAAAATACGGCCTGCTTGAAGAGACCGCGGAGTTCCTGAACCCCACCCATAAAGGCCGCTTCTTCATCGACGACGTCACGCAGTTCTTCTATCATCCCGACCTGCTCCCCTTTCCAAGGGAAAAATACAATGAAGGACCGCTTAACCCCTACATCGACAACGCGGCGCTGGACGCGGTCAGGCAGTAGCCGGCGGCGGCGTGAAATTCATATCCGTTAAGGGAGACTTTACATGATCCAGGCAATAATGACCGTCGTGCTGCTGTTCCTGATGTTCAGCATGGGGCTGGTCACCACGCTGCAGGATTTCCGGCGGGTGATGCTGACGCCGTTCACTATGGCGGTGGGCGTGGCCGCGGAAGTGTTCCTGGTGCCGCTGATAGCGCTGCTGGCGGTCCGCGCGCTGGACCTGCCGCCGGCCGTCGCTATCGGAATAATGCTGCTGGCCATCTGCCCCGGCGGGCCGATCTCCAACTTTTTTTCACACATCTCCGGGGGAAATCCCGCGCTGGCGCTGACGCTGACCGTGATAACCACCTTCCTTTCACTGGTGACCATGCCGGCGTTCTTCACCTGGACCTTCCTGGGCGCCCATGCCGGCGGGGTGAGCGTGCCGGCTAAATACATAATGAAGATACTGCTCGTCAGCGTCATCGCGCCCACGATCCTGGGGATGATAGTGCGGGCGAAAAAGCCCGAGTTCGCGGCCAGGGTGGTGAAATACACCGAGAAGCTCGGCGCGCTTATGATCTTGTCCGTGATAATACTGATGTTCATAAATAACCGGGCGGCTTTCCGCGATATCGGCGGCCTGATGCTGGCCGTGGTCTGTCTCGTCAACGTGGGCGGGATGACAGCCGGGTACCTGTGGGGGATAATGTTCAGGCGCGGCAGGGTGGTGGCTAAAACCATAGTGTTCGATACAGAATATCCCGCTCGCCACCATATTCGCCTACGGCCTGTTCGGCGCGGACAAGGGGCAGCTGTCCGTCATCTCGGCCATGATAGTCCTTTACGGCATAGTGGCGCCGCTCAGTTCGCTCGGCGCGGTTTATATTTTCAAGAAGTTCCTGCCGTCGCAGCTGGCGGAGCCGGAAGCGCAGCGTGCATAGGGGAAAAATGGGCCGGGGCCGGTTTTAAGGAGAAATAAATGAGATCTACAGGTTCGAACCATAAGCGTGCCGGGCTGGCGGCTGTCCTGGCTTTCCTGCTGCTGGGCGCGGGCTTTACTTACGCGGCGGAAGGGTCCGGCAGCGGGGTCGGCACGGAGGTGTCCTACGGCAATATGCAGGCCCCCGGGAATTATTACCTCATATACCTGAACAACTACGCCGCCGGCAGCGCCAAAGGGGCTAACGGCCGCAGCAACCCCGCCTTCCGGATCTTCCGGAGCGAACTCAAGGGAACGGCCCTGCGGTACCAGCATGTCTGGAACGCGAAGTTCCTGGGCGCGGGCATGGAAAGCATCATCGCCCTCCAGTACGGCTTCGCGGAATTCAAAAGGATCACCGCGACCGGCCTGAATACAGGCGGAAAGGCCAGCGGCCTCGGCGACACCTTGCTGATCCCTGTCAGGCTGGCCTGGAAAGGCAAGACCGCCAGCCAGGCTTACGCGCTGGAATTCACGGCGCCGACCGGCCCCTACGATAAGACGCGGTACGTCAATACCGGCAAGAATTACTGGACCGTCACCAACTCTTACGGGCTCAGCGTCCGCCCCTCGCAGAAACTTGACGCCAACATCAAGTTCCGCTACTGCCTGAACGGGACGAACCCCGACACGCATTACAAGTCCGGGGACGAGTTCATAACCGATTTCAGCGCCGGGTACAAGCTGGCGAAGGCCACGACGCTGGGGTTCCAGGGCTACAAATACATACAGGTCACCAACGACGAACTGCGCGGGCACGCCACGCGCCCCATATCCGTGGCGCTGGGCGGCAAGCCCAATACCGGGACCGGGAACAGGGGCCGGGTGACGGCCACCGGGCCGTTCATCCGCCATTCCTTCTGCAAGCAGTTCACCGCTATCCTGAAATACCAGCACGAGTTCAAGGCGCAGAACCGCTCCCAGGGGGACCGCACCTGGCTGCAGATGCTTTTCACGTTCTGAGCCCGGCCTGAGCCACCTATGATAGATCAGCCCCTGCTGGAAAAAGCGGACCAGGCGGTTCGCGACCTGCACGGGCTGATCGTACTCGGCCTCATCAACACGGAAGCGGAATTCCTTTCCGTCTTCCATTATCCTCCGCCCGGGAAGTTCATCCAGATGGGCGAGGAGGAATTTTTTAAGGGCTATGTCCGCCCGAAAGATACGCCTATCACAGTACACGCCCACATCCCTTTCTACGACACCGAACGCTCCTGCTACCAGGTCCCGCATATCCTGAAAGCCTCCGAAGCAGAAAAAGATATCTACCTGGAGCATCTCGCGAAGGAAATGGACATCTACATGGCGCGGCTGGGTGAAAGCCGGCTGAAAGCCCATTCGCTCATGCTGGGGGGCGGCAAGCCTACCTGCCTGACGACGGCGCAGTTGGAGCGGTTCCTGAACTCCCTCGCCTCCCGCATAGACCTCGGCTCACTGTCCCAGTTCATCTGCGATATAGACCCGGCCAGCGTGCTGGGGGACGCGGGCTTTGAGCGCCTGAAACTCCTTAAATCGTTCGGCGTAGGCCGCGTTTCCCTTGAGCTTCAGACTTTTGCCGGCGACACGCCCAGCCAAATGACCCGCCGGCACGACCGCGCCGACATCGCAAAAGCTATAGAGCGGGTGAAGGCGCTGGGATTCATCCTGGAAATAGAGCTGACTTACGGTGACCCCGGCGAAACCGAGGAACAATGGGCGGAAGAGGTACGCCGGGCCCTGCTCTTCGATGCGGATGAGATAATGATCTACAGGATGAAAGCTCGCCGGCCGGACAAAAAAGAAGATTTCCTGCCCCAGAACGAAGGCCAATGGCGGCGCAAGGCCATAGCCTTCAAACTGCTGGAAGACGCCGGCTACAATGAGACCATCGAAAGGTCTTTTTCAAAGCGGCCCGACTATTATTCCCGCTACCGGGACGACGGGATGGGCCTCCAGTACGAGAACCTCAGCTTCGGGCACTGGGCACTGACCCGGCTGCGCGACCGGGCTTCCCAGAACTACCGCGGCTCCGACCTGAAGGAGTATTACCGGCCGATACAAGAAGGAAAGCTCCCTATCCGGTTCGGCTGGATAGAGACCAGGGACCAGCACCTGCGCAAGAACATCGCGATGCCGGTAAAGAACAGGGAATTATCCAAGGAACAGTTCAGGAAGATCACCGGCGTCGCGGCAGATGGGATTTTCGGCGAAAAGATAAGCCGGCTGAAGGAATACGGGCTGCTGGAGGAGTCGGGCGATATATTGAGGGCCACGAAAAAGGGCCGCTTCTTCAACGACGACGTCACGCAGTTCTTTTTTCACCCGGACCTGATCCCGTTCCCGCGGGAAAGATACAAGTCCGGGCCGCTTAACCCGTACATCAAAAATGATACGCTGGACTGCTGACGGTTTTCCGTTCAGCGCAGGAAGATAAGCGCCACGCCTGAAAAAGCGATAAGGGCGCCCGCGGTTTCACGGAAAGACACCTTCTCTTTAAGCAGTAAGGCGGTAAGCGGCAGGATGAAGAGGGGTTCCGTCATAATGAGCACGGTGGACAGCGACGCCTCCATATATTTAAGCGAAACCATCGAAAGCCAG